>WQUA01000008.1 GCA_009786025.1 Pseudomonadota bacterium
CTCCGGAGGTCGGCGAGAAGGAGGAGATGGTTAGCGCGGTACCGGCGCGCTGTATGGAGATGATGTTTCCAACAGCGTCGTATTTGTATTCGGCGGCGGTGACAGCAAAAGTGGGGGCTACGAAGGCGATCACCAAGAGAGCGGCAAAGATGGTGTTCAGGCAGAGCGAGCGGAGGCGGTCAAGCATGGGGGTCCTCGGTGTGCAGAATGGTGTGAATGATTCCTTGTGTTGCCGGTCAATCTCAAAATCGTTTAAAAGTTGGAAACTGTTTTCAAATTGGTATGGATGATCGTGTAACCCCATCCCCACCCCAGCCCTCCCCTTGAAGAGGAGGGCCTAAAAGCCTCTCCCGCTTGCGGGAGGGGAGGCAAACCCCCGTCGGCCCCGCCGACACCCCCTTTGAAAAGGAGGCTTTTCTCTCTGCGGTTTCGCACAAAACGACAGGCTTCATTTGTCCGGTTACTCACTTATTTTTGTTCTCACTGCATATTCGTTTAGATAATGACAATAGGTGATTTTCAATACTACGATAAACGTAGTATCCAGGTCAAGCAAAAACTACGATTCTCGTAGCTTGGAACAAGCTATGGGATCAAAAACAAGGCTTCACCGCGAAACGGTCTTTTGCCGCCGCCTCAAGGAGGCGCGGCAGGCCACAGGTTTTTCTCAAAAAAACTTGGGAATTGCCGCGGGAATCGACGAATTCGTCGCCAGTACCCGAATCAACAGGTATGAGCAGGGTATCCACGAGGCGGATTCTGTTACAACAAAGAATCTCGCCAGGGTTCTCGATGTTCCGTTAGCTTATTTTTATGCGGAGGATGAGCGGCTGGCGCGAATGATTCTTGTTTTCGACAAGTTGCCGGCCAGGAAGCAGGAAAGAATGTTGAGGCGGCTGGAAGCCGGGACGGAAGAGCAGAAGAAAGATTGATGTTTTTTAACGATTTTAATTTACCACGTCCTTTCCTGCGCCGTTGTTCCCCTTCCCGGAGCCCTTCCCCGCGTGCGGGCGTTGATTCCTGGTGCCCGATGATTGCCGTTTTACGGTATTCTATCGACTAAATCTCAAGGACTGCACCATGACTCATGACGATAGACTTCTAAGTATGCCGCTGACCGATGCCGAGTTCGACGAACTTGAGGCGTTTCTGACATCAAGCGCTGTGCCGGAAGACTGCATGAACCTCGAAATGCTCGACGGCTATCTGACCGCAACGATCAGTTCGCCGCAGATGTTGATGCCCTCGCAATGGTTGCCCGTGATCTGGGGCGAAGACGCTTCACACAGCGGCAACGCGGTGTTCGCTTCCGTTGAGCAGGCACAACGGGTCATGGAGCTGATTTTGCGTCATTGGTCTAGCATCGGCCGAACGTTGCACGAGATGCCGACGCGCTTTCATCCGCTGTTGTATTTCCCACCGGAAGAAGAAGTGGGAGCGGATACGCCGCATGAGGCGGAAGATTGGTGCCAGGGGTACATGATGGGCGTGCAACTGACCGAGGAAGACTGGGCACCGCTGTACAACTCGCAGGAAGCCAGCGACTGGATTTTTCCGATCGAGGCGCTGGCCTTCGGTCATCAGGAGCCCGAATACGCCGAATGGTTCGACGACAGCGAAAAGCGCGACAGCCTGGTCGACGAATTGCCGACGGCGGCGGTGCTGATTTATCGCTTCTGGTTTGAGCGTCAACAGAAAACTGCTCCCAAACGGAACGAAACCAAGCGGCGCAGTTCAAAGGGCGCACAGAAAAAACATTCGCGGTTGCATTGAGGTCAGGGGGCAGAGGTCAGAGATCAGATGCCGGAAATCAGAAAAACCGTCTCCACTCCCCCTGTCAAAATCTCTTCGGGTGCAGGTTCTTGAAGGTGGGGCTTTGTTACGCTCTTCTTCGCGGCTTCGCGCCTTCGCGTGAGGCACAAGGGCGGGCTTGAAACCCGCCCCTATGTCTTTGCGTGAAGCTCAAATGTTGAGGTTTGCTACGCTCACCCGCCCTTACAGCATCTACGACATTTGAGCGGCGTCTGCCAGATAGCGCGCCAGGTAATCGTCGAAATTCATTTGATCCGACGCCTCCAGTCGTTGTTGTTCCTGCCGCGAGGTTTCCGCCATGATCTCAAACTCTCTGCGCACATCAACGGATAACGGCGTTTCACGATAATGGGCAGCATGTTGTTTTGAATAACGGCAAATCAGCGCGTGAAATGATTCCTGCTGTTCCCGCATTTCACGAAGCATTCGCGCCGAAGGCGTCGTTTCGGGATCGGCAACTTTCTCGCGTTGTTTGCGAACACTCTCGCGATACGGTTCGCCCAGCCATTCGCTCACTATCTCGACCTGATCGAGCAACGGCGTCAACGCTTGCTTCAACGTGGTCGGCTCGCCGTCGATATCGAGGATCGGCTCATCGCTGCGCCCGTTGGCGGCGACGCTCAACAGATTGCTGTCGTAAACCATTCTGGTGCGGCGACCGGCCGGGTCAGAAGGTAGCAGGAAACATGTCGTCAACCAAGCCTGAATGAAACGCATCGTTTCGAGGTCGATCCCCGCCGGCGTAAACGGCAAGACATCCAAAGAACGCAATTCGATATAAGCGATACCGCGTTGACGCAACGCCTGACTGGGCGTTTCGCCCGCTTGCAGCGGCTGTTTGGGGCGCGCGCTGCTGTAGTATTCGTTCTCGATTTGCAGAATATTGGCGTTCAGTTGCCGGTAAGCGCCATCTACCATCACGCCCACTTTCTCGAACGCCGCGCAAGGTGTGTGCGTCGCCTGATACAACGCGAAAAGATACGCATCAAGGCTGTCGCTCGGAACAAAAAAGGGGCATTTGCGGTTGCTGTATCCCAGATCGGACAAGCGCAGTGAAGTTCCTTGCGGCAGATAGCAGGTGTCGGCGTCAAACATCGGCAGGCGCGCCGATGAATGCCCACCGCCCGTTGTAAAAAACGACCGGCTCACTGCCGGCGAAGCGCCGAACAGATAAGGAATCACAAAACCGTAACGTTGAATATTGCGCAGTAAATCGAGATAGCGCTGTGAACGGAACGCCTGCACCTCGTCCGCCGAATCGGCGCGGACACCATCGACGGCCAACCATACCGGCCAGGTTTCCTCGGCGAATGAAAAGTTGTAATGAATGCCAGCGATGGTTTGCATCGCCTTGCCGTAACGATACGCCAGACCAACGCGGTAAAGATGCTTGAATTTCGCCAGGTTGGAAACACCGTATTGCGCGATCGGAATGCCGTCTTCGCCTTCGAGATGACACGGCATACTGGCGTTCCACAGCATCTCGTCGTCCAGTTGTCGCGCCGTAAAATGCTGGATTGCGTTCAACCGTTGCAGCGTTTCTTCGGGTGTCGTCAACGGCGGCGTAACGAATTCCAGCAGCGCTTCTGAATAGTCGGTGGTAATCTGCGGATGCGTCAAGGCGCTGCCTAACGTCAGCGGATGCGACCTCTGACTCAACCGCCCTTCCGGGTTAACCCGCAACGCCTCCCGCTCCAGGCCAATACGCACACGGCGCAACGCGTTCGTTTCGCCGTGTTGATTTAAATACGCCAAGCGCTTTTCGAGCTGATGAGACATCGGTCGGCTCCTTTCTGTCGGTATTCCGTCTGGCCGCGGCAGACGCTTGCGGCATCCCCTGTATCTACGGCAGTAGAACACCCATAAAGTTCCTCTTAAGTTTATCGCATAAAAGAGGACAGTGAGCAGCGTATTTTACACGACATCTCTTCCCGAAAACCTGAACAATGGCGATACAATACGCCCTGATTGCTTTTCCGGCCAATACGCCTGTCGCCACCCTGACCTTTTGCCTTTACCTTCCCGCCCGCTGCCATGCCCATCCTTCCCGAAGAACTTCGCTCCAGCAAAAACGAAGCGCCCGATCACGGGCAGCGAGCGCTCGCCGAAATTACGGCGTTGTTACGTCGGCATCTGTTGATCGAAGGATTGGCACGCGAGCAGATTGAAGAAACGCCGCTTGACGAACTTCAGACATCGTTACTTGAAGGCGTCACCGTACAACATAGCCTGGCTGAGTTGCGCGAACAACTCAACGCCCTCCACCCTGCTGACATTGCATCTCTCCTCGAAACGCTGCCACTGAACGAGCGTTTGTATTTGTGGGATTTGGTACGCGCCGATCACGAAGGTGAAATTCTCGTCGAAGTTTCCGATGCCGTACGCGGATCGCTGATTTCGACGATGGACACCGAGGAACTGGTCGCCGCTGCTGAAACGCTGCCCACTGACGAAATCGCCGCACTGGCGCCCGATCTGCCGCAGGAAGTGATCGACGATGTGTTCGAAGGTCTGCCGATCGAGGAGCGCGAACATCTGCGGGCGGCCATGTCCTTTGAAGACGACATGGTTGGCGCGCTGATGGATTTTGAAGAAGTTCAGGTACGGCCGGATGTTTCGCTCGAAGTGGTCTTCCGTTATCTGCGGCGCTTTGATGAACTGCCGACGCAAACCGATCAGGTGTTCGTCGTTGACCGCGGTGAAAAATTGCTGGGTGTATTGCCGATTCAGGTGTTGCTGGTTAACGATGAAGACAAGTTGGTCGGCGATGTGATGCAACCTCCTCCTGTTGTCTTGTTGCAGCACGAAAAAGCCGATGAAGCCGCCGCCGCTTTTGAACGCTACGATTTGGTGTCAGCACCGGTTACCGATACCAACGGCAAACTGGTCGGTCGTGTCACCGTCGATGAAATTCTCGACTTCATCAGGGAACACGCCGGCGAAGAAGCGCTGGCGCATGCCGGTTTGAACGAAGAAGAAGACGTGTTCGCATCGGTGTGGAAATCGTTTCAAAACCGCTGGCAATGGCTGGCGATCAACCTCGTTACCGCTTTCATCGCCTCGCGCGTCATCGACGTATTCTCAAACACCATCGCCGGATTGGTCGCGCTGGCTGCGTTGATGCCTATCGTTGCCGGTGTCGGCGGAAATTCCGGCAACCAGACGATTACGATGATCGTCCGTTCCTTTGCATTGGGGCAAATCACCACGGAAAACGCCCGTCAACTCTTTCGCAAAGAATTGCTGGTCAGCCTGTTGAACGGATTGATCTGGGGCGGCGTCATGGGCGTTGTCGCATTTTTGCTTTACCATGATCTGGCGCTGGGCGGCGTCATGGTGCTGGCGATGACGCTTAACATGTTGCTCGCTGCTTTCATGGGCGTGTTGATTCCGATGATCCGGGTGAAACTTGGGCGCGATCCGGCGCTGGGGTCATCGGTGCTCATTACCGCCTGCACCGACTCCGGCGGCTTCTTCATCTTTCTGGGGCTGGCGACGCTGTTTTTGACTTGAAGCAGGCGTCTTTCGATACTTTCCTCCAAAAAGTTTTTTCGTGCACTCGTTCCTTCGCCGTTATGGAATCTCCATCGCCATCGGCGCGTTATCGGCCTGTCTGTTGATTTTTATCGCCGCCGGATCACGGTTGTACCGACATGCGGCTTTGCTTGTTGCGCCGCCACCGGCCGCCACCACATCGGCAGTTATCACATCAACAATTGCCACTGAATTAATCGGTGGTTTGGATGTCCCCGTTCAGGAATCGTTGACCGGGCATAGGCTTGAATTCTCTGGTTGGGCTTTTGACCCAACCGGTGTTCGTGCTGTTGAAATTCGCTTCCCGCACACGACGTACATGGCCACATTGAACGTCCCTCGCAACGATGTTCGCGACGCATCGCCCTCACTTGCCAAAACTTACGCCGGAATCGGGCGCTCAGGATTCGAAGCGCAAATCACTTTACCCGATTCATTTTCGTCGCTTGATCGCCAACCGATCGAGATCATCGCCATCAATCGCGATGGAAAAACCAAATCGCTGGCCAAGCTCAGTTGGCTGCCAACTCGCAGTAGGGAAACAGTCGCGGAAACTTCTTCCGCTCAAAACAAACGGGCTTTCCATCTTTTGATGATGACTTCGGGACTGCCTTTCGGCGATGGAGCCGAAATAGATACTGTTTATCGTGATTATGTGTCGCCGAAAATAAAGACCGGCGTATCCGTCCCCATTCTCTACATGCGCACGACGAAAGGGCCAAAAGGAGACTGGCGCTTTGATCCGGCGTTCGATTTGACCCGTCGTTGCGATAACCGCCTCGTCGCCGAAGACAACCTCGACGCCGCCATTGCTTACGCCATCGAAAAAAAAGACGCCGACACAGTTTATTCTGAGCGGCGGCATCTGGAGCGATTCCAGTTGCACCTTTTCTGAATGGGACCTCACCGATCACCTCGAAGAAGACCCGGCGCTGTGTCAATGGGCGCAAGACAACACCGTTTATCCCGACGATTATCTGAGCAACCTGCCAGGCTCAACCGCCTCGCCACGGCTGGCGCGTTCGCTGACCTATCATGTTTACGCTCAAAAAGTACGCGCTTATAAAAAGCGTAACCTGCAAGCAGCCGCGCGCCGCATTGCCGCCTTCGCACAAAAGTATCCCGATCTCTTTGTCGGCATCGCGCTCGATGCCGATACTTACATGAACCCGTTTTTCAGCGGTCGCGCCACCTTCGATTACAACCCGGGAATGTTGCGACAATTCCGCGAATGGTTGCAAGGCAACGGGCCTTACGCCGGGAAAAGCACCCATCCGCCCACCCCCGATCTGTCGGTCTATCGTCGCGCCCGGCCATTGACGCTCGATGAAATCAACGCCATCGCCGGGCGTCATTGGCAACATTGGAATGACGTCGACCCGCCCCGCCCGTCATCCGAACTGATGACGAACCCGACATCCGCTGCTACGATTGAGCAGGTCTGGGAAAATCCGTGGTGGCAGTTGTGGGACGCTTTTCGCAAACATACCGTTCATTTGCACTACACCGAACTTGCACAATGGACGGCCGAAGCCGGCATCCCCGAAAACCGGATTTTTTCGGCACAAGGTTTTGCGGCCAAAGGGCTGTTTTTCCTTTCCACCCGCATTGAGGAAAAAGGGCCGTTCAACCACTGGGACTCCGCCGGCGTATCCATCGAAGGTTCCAAGCCGCTTAACGGCTCGCACCTCGGCGTCATCGTTTACGACAAACCCGCCCGCAACGATGTCGCGATGCCGCACGGTCACAGCCTCTTTTCCGAGTTCGCCCGCGTTGACAATGGTTGGGGAATTGTTGAATACAACGCCGCCGATATTGACGATGCTCGTACGCCGCCGCAATATCATCATGCTTATCTGACTTATCGCGATGCCTACAATTTCGATGCACAGGAAGTTTCGCACATGGCGTGGAACGGTAGCAACGGATTGTTCGCCGATAACCCCGCGTATGTGGCCTATACCTCGTTTCGTAACACCGGGACGGAAGAAGCGATGCGCGACTTCATGGTGTCGCACGCGTTCTTTCCCGAAAGCCTGAGACTGTGGACCTTCGGCAGCGCCCATTACGCCAGCGACGACGGGTGGACAACTTCCGTCGGACGTTTGCAAGCACAGCCCGGCGCCCTGGCGCTCACCGCCGACCATCGACAAATCGAATTGTTCTCCCCCGCCGACCAGGTGTTGCGAACACCCCGCCTGAAAACCTTGCGTTTAATCGTTCCAGAAACAGTAGACGCGGCCATCGCGCAGTTGACCGTCGCCGCACAAGATGTTCCCGAATCCGATTGGCAACCTCTTTCCTCCGTGAAAGAACCCAAAGCCGTCCCGTTTGTTCATGGCTTTGTGCGTATCGACATACCATTGCTGTGGCCTGAAAACTGGACCGAAAAAAACGTTATTGCCGAACGTTTGCGCTTGAATATTGAACTGCGCGCACCCGGGGAAACATTGACCATCCACCGGATCGCTCTGAATCCATAGCGCCAAAAAATATTATTTAACCGCAAAGAACGCGAAGAAAGAACCTCCTCTCCCGCTTGCGGGAGAGGAGTAGGCACATTTGTTGACGCGTTCGACCTCTTCGCGGCATCGCGCCTTCGCGTGAGATACAAAGGGCAGGTTTGAAACCTGCCCCTAAACATACAGAATGATCCTGACTTCTGATTTCTGAGACCTGCCCCCTAACCTCTGCCCTCAGCCAAGCGCCCGTATCTCATCGGCGCGCAATTGCGCCGCCAGTTTATCAAGCACGCCGTTGACGAATTTGTGGCCGTCGGTTCCGCCGTAGGTTTTGGCGAGGTCGATGGCTTCGTTGAGGATGATTCGATAGGGAATGTCCACTCGTTCCGACAATTCCCAGGTCGCCAGCACGAGGATCGCCGTTTCGACCGGCGACAAGGTTTGCGTGTCGCGTTCGGCGGCAACATGCGGCGCAAAGCAGTCACGCAACGCTTCATACCGACTACTGACGCCGCGCCACAGCGCATCGAAATAGGCTTCGTCGCAACGCGCGTAATTCGGGCTGTCCATCAGGCATAAGCGAATATCGTCGGGCCTTGTGTGTGCCAATTGATATTGATAAAGCCCCTGCACCACCAACGCCCGCGCGCGACGACGCCCCATGAAGTCGATTTTGTTTTTCAATGGCTTCGTCGATGGTTTTACCGACATGTCTTCCGGTGTTTCAGTCGGCATTTTTGCGCAAACGCTCCAAAGTATTGGCCAATTCGACGGCGGCCTGTGCAGCTTCGTAGCCTTTCTGATCCATCCGCGCCTGCGCCTGTTCGTCGGTGTCGCATGTCAACACGCCATTGCCGATTGCGATGTCGAAATCGAGCGCAACATCGCTGATGCCGCGCGCCGATTCGTTGCTGACGATTTCAAAATGATAGGTTTCGCCGCGAATCACGGCGCCCAACGCAACCAACGCATGGAATTGCCCGGCTTGCGCCATTCCCTGCAACGCCAGCGGAATCTCCAATGCGCCGGGAACCCGCAGCAGCGTGATATGCGCATCAACCACGCCTTTCTCGCGCAGAAAGCGCAACGCGCCTTTGAGCAACCCTTCGCCGATCTCGGCATTGAAACGCGCCAACACGATGCCGATACGCATTCCGGCTGCACGCGTATTGCTGGGGATTTCTTGAAGTTTCATCGTCGCTCAGAAAAATAGTTGTTGTTCCGTTTTTAATATCAAGTCACGGCAGCACTTCCAGCGGCCCCTGCTCCTGAAAGCCAGTCACTTCCAAACCGAAGCCGGCCATGCTCGGTATTTTCCGCGGCCTCGACAACAACCGCATTTTTTGAATGTTCAAATCGCGTAAAATCTGCGCTCCGATGCCGTAATCGCGCAACGCCAGCGTTACATCGGTATTCCGTTTGCCCGCGGCCGCACGATAACGCAAATCCTGGGCGCTCTCCGGCCGATGTAGCAACACCATCACACCCGCGGAGGCTGCCATCAGCTCGCGCAACGCCGGGAATACCCCCCAGGCGTGCGGCTCGCTTTGCACATCCAGCAAGTCCATGATTGAGATCGGTTCGTGCACGCGTACCAGCGTTTCTTTTTCCGGCGTCGGTGTGCCGTGAACCAGCGCCAGATGCGTCGCGTCGGTCAGCTTGTCGCGATAAATAAACAACTCGAAAGCACCCACCGCCGTTTGCAACGGCCGCTGCGCAATTCGTTCCAACAATGTTTCATGTTGGCTGCGGTGATGTATCAGATCCGCAATTGTGCCGATTTTCAATCCGTGCTTCGTCGCAAAAATTTCGAGGTCCGGCAGGCGCGCCATCGCGCCATCTTCTTTGAGAATTTCGCAAATGACGGTAGACGGCATCAATCCTGCCATCCGCGCCAGATCGCAACCTGCTTCTGTGTGACCGGCGCGTACCAACACGCCGCCGGGTTGCGCCATCAACGGAAAAATATGCCCCGGCTGCACCAGGTCTTCCGGCTTGGCGTCGGGTGCAACCGCCGCTTGAATGGTGCGAGCGCGATCAGCAGCGGAAATCCCAGTCGTCACGCCTTGCGCCGCTTCGATCGACAGCGTGAAATTCGTGCCGAGCGGCGAGCGATTGGCAGCCGCCATCAACGGCAACTTCAGTTGCTGACAATGTTCCGATGTCAAAGTCAGGCAAACGAGTCCGCGCGCGTGCGTCACCATGAAGTTGATCGCCGCTGGCGTCACGAATTCCGCCGCGAGCATCAAGTCGCCTTCGTTCTCGCGATTTTCTTCATCGACCAAAACGATCATTCGGCCAGCTTTCAGTTCGGCAAGAATTTCAGGGATCGGCGCTATCGCCATGTTTTCAACTCCAGACTCGTTTCCAAAATGTGCAAGATGTTATTTTACCCGTTATGCTGAGCGGCGCGCCGATTTGGGACGGAAGGCCGAACAAACGGCGTCATGGGTTTCGATGTAAGGCCCGCCGATCAATTCGATGCAATACGGCACCGCCGCGAAAACACCCTGCACCTGCGTTTCTCCGTTCTCGCCCTTGACGCCTTCCAGCGTTTCGCGAATCGCCTTCGGCTGCCCCGGCAAATTCAGAATCAGCGCTTTCTTCCGAATGGCGCCGATCTGACGCGACAAGATCGCCGTCGGCACGAAATGCAATGAAACCTGCCGCATCTGCTCGCCGAAACCCGGCATGATTTTGTCGGCCACTGCCATCGTGGCATCCGGCGTCACATCGCGTTCGGTCGGACCGGTGCCGCCGGTGGTCAACACCAGTGAACAACGCGCCTCGTCGATCAGCTCGATCAAGGTGCGCTCAATCGTCGGTTGATCATCGGCAATCAATCGCGTCTCGAATTGCGTCGATGTTTTCAACGCCGACATCAACCAATCGCGCAGCGCCGGGATTCCCTTATCCTCGTAAACGCCTTGAGACGCACGGTCACTGATTGACACCAGCCCGATGCGTAACGGTGAAGTGTTCATGGCGAAGCCTGTCTTGAGTTATCAGAAGAAACCTGAGGAGCATCGTCGGCATGTGTTTCAAAAAGTGTTTTCAAATCCTGAAACAACTGACGGTAGTATCGAGGCGCTGCCCGTTGTTGACGGCGTTCCTGCTGCGCCTTTTCAATGCGTTGCCGCCAAACTTCGTGTACCTCGTCCGAAAATACGCTGGGAAATTTCGCCGCCAATGCTTCAAGTGACGGCACAGGCTCCTCCAGCAAACGTTGCCGCCAATACTCCAGCCTCGCCATTTTCGCTTTCGTCGCAACAGGAATAGCTGTTTCCGCCTCCAGAAATGCGCGAATCGGCTCAGGGTCAACGTCACGCATCAGTCGTCCGATAAACTGCATCTGACGTCGCCGCGCTTCATGCCGGGTAATCGTCTGCACCGCGATAATGGCGTCGAACAAACGCTCAGGAAGGTCAAGCGTTTCCAGCTTGGCGGTACTTAACGCAACCAACGCTTCCCCCAATGCCTGCACCTCAAGCATTTCTCTTTTTCGCTGCGACTTGGAGGGCGTTAAAAACGGAGCGGTCATTTCTTCAACTTTCGGCAAATCTGTCCGGCTTTCCCGGAAGCTGATTGAACTGGATATTATACCACATCGTCTTATTCTGTTATTACTGGAGCGCCTTCATGAAAAAAGCGACATGAACAAGAAAATGGTGAATAATGAAAAGATGGTTCGCCTTTCCTTTATCCCTGCTATCCCCTCTTCGGAAATTACGCCGGAAACAGCTTTTCGCGATCGTCGCCGCTTCCTGTCGATGACCGGCGCGCTTGCCGCCGGTAGCGCCCTGCCTGCACTTGATGCTCTGGCGCAAGGCAACGATGAATCGACGATGCCTGCACTGCCGGGCAAAACTTCATCGTTATCCACCGATGAGAAAAAAACACCCTGGGAAGATGCGACCCGGACCAACAATTTTTACGAATTCGGCACGTATAAAGACGATCCCGCTCGAAACGCACATATGATGCATATCCGCCCCTGGCAACTCATCGCTGAAGGTGAAATTCACAAACCGAAAACTTTCGATCTCGACGAGCTGTTGAAACTGGCGCCTATGGAAGAGCGCATCTACCGGTTACGTTGCGTCGAAGGTTGGTCGATGGTGCTGCCGTGGACCGGCTATTCGTTGTCCGAACTGATTCGTCGCATCGAACCGACCGGAAACGCCAAATATGTCGAATTCACTTCGCTGGCCGATCCGAAACAAATGCCTGGTTTGAAAAATCGTGTGCTCGATTGGCCGTACGTTGAAGCTTTGCGCCTCGATGAAGCGCTGCATCCGCTGACACTTCTGTGTTTCGGCTTGTACAGAAAAACATTGCTGCCGCAAAGCGGCGCTCCTGTACGTATCATCGCGCCGTGGAAATACGGTTTCAAGAGCGGAAAATCCATCGTTAAAATTCGCTTGACTGAAGCCATGCCAACAACTTCATGGATGCGCGCCAACCCCCGCGAATACGGCTTTTACGCCAACGTAAACCCGAATGTGCCGCATCCGCGCTGGTCGCAAGCAACGGAACGACGTCTCGGCGAGGCCGGTCGCCGCGACACGCTGATCTTCAACGGTTACGCCGATCAGGTCGCTTCACTCTACGCCGGAATGGATTTGAAAAAGCATTTCTAAGCGTTGCTGCCGCTGATTTTGAAACAACAGCGGCGAGTGTTTTCAAGATCGCTGAACTTTATTCCCACGCTTTCGCTACGAGCATTTTCGCCCAGGCGCTTACGTCTTCCGTAAACGGATCCGCCGTCAATAAATTCGACATGTTGCGCAACCAGGTAATCTGCCGCTTGGCCAGCTGCCGCGTCGCCGCGATGCCGGTAGCGCGCAACGTTACTTCATCACATTGACCGTCGAGGTACGCCCAGGCTTGCCGATAACCGACGCAGCGCATCGACGGCATCGACGACGCCAATGAATAGCGCGCTCGCAGTGCTCGCACTTCGTCGATCAGCCCTTCTGTCAACATGTGATCGAAACGCCGCGCAATGGCTTCGTGCAACTGCTTCCGATCATTCGGCAACAGAGCCAAACATAAAGGCGAACTCAGCATTTCATCTGTTTGTTGCTGCCCTTGCCGCCGACCCTGTAACTGTGAGAGCGGCACGCCTGTCAACCGCCACACTTCGAGCGCGCGCTGGATACGTTGCGCGTCGGTCGGTTTGAGGCGTGCCGCCGTAATCGGGTCGACGCCGCTAAGCTCACCGTGCAACGCCGGCCAACCTTCGCGCGCCGCCCAGGCATCGAGTTCGGCGCGCACCGTTTCATCCGCCATCGGCAATTCACTCAAACCTTCAAGCAGCGCCTTGAAATACAACATGGTGCCTCCCACCAACAGCGGCCGCTTGCCGCGCGAACGAATGTCTCGAACAGCAGCAAGCGCATCGCGCACAAAACGCGCCGCCGAATAAGGTTCGGTCGGGTCGATCAGATCAATCAAATGATGCGGCACTCGCGCGCGCGTCGCAGCATCCGGCTTGGCAGTGCCGATATTCATGCCGCGATACACCTGCGCCGAATCGACGCTGATGATTTCACCGTCGAACCGTTCAGCGAGCTCCAGCGCCAGCGCGCTCTTGCCGGTTGCGGTCGGGCCCATCAATAAAATGGCGGGGGGAGAATGGAGAGACATAAGTAAAATTATTTTAACCGCAAAGAATGCATAGATCGCAAAGAAAATCACGCGAAGGCGCGAAGAAAAACTCATCATTCTGCGCGAAGCGAAACAGAGTCGCAGAATCCACAGAACCCCGCCCCACCCTCCCCTTGAAGGGGAGGGTGCGTCAACCCCTCGCCTCCTTCGACGGCACCTCCTCTGGAAAGGGGGCTTCTTTCTTCACGGCTTCGCGCCTTCGCGCGAGAAGATGCTTTTCTGACCTCTGACTTCTGACCTCTGATACCTGAATCACTTGCCGCGCATGAACAGACCGTCGAGCGCTTCGAGCGTCAACTGATGCCAGGTTGGTCGGCCGTGGTTGCATTGCCCGCCGCGCTCGGTACGCTCCATATCGCGCAGCAGCGCGTTCATCTCAGGAATCGTCAGCAAACGGTGCGCGCGCACCGCACCGTGGCAAGCCATCGTTGCCAACACTTCATTTCGGCGCGCATCGACTTCCTGTGTGCTACCCAAATCGTGCAGATCACGTAACACGGCGCGCACCAAATCTGCCGCGTCAGCATCCTGTAACATTACCGGCAGGCAACGAATCGCCAGCGTTGTCGGCCCCACAGCGTTCAACTCAAAACCCAGTGTTGCCAGCGTTTCGGAATGCGCCTCAACGGTCGCCATCTCCAGCGTCGTTGCCACCATCGACACCGGCACCAACAAGCGTTGCGACGGTAGCGGTTGCGAAGCCGCCATTTCCTTCATTCTCTCGTAAACGATACGCTCGTGCGCGCCATGCATGTCAACCAGCACCAACCCTGCATGGTTCTGCGCAAGAATGTAAACCCCGTGCAGTTGCGCAAGCGCAAAGCCCAACGGCGGCACGTCGGAAGATTCGCTCTCAACCATAGCAGGCGGCAGCGATGACGACGAAAAAATATCTTCGTCCATCGCAGAAGGTTTCGCTCCGAACAACCTGCCGTAAAACGGCGATGGCCCCAATCTTTCGGCTGCTGCCGTTTCGCGCACCGGCAACGAAAATGCCGCTTGCGCCGGTTGGTAGCGCGCGAATGATTGCGGCGCGTTTACTACGCTTCCCAGCTTCTCTGAAACAGAAAAACGCTGTGTTTCAATACCCGGATATCGAGAGCTGCTTGCTGCATTGCCCGTCGTAAGCTGCCCTCCAACCGGCAATGCCAGCACCTGCTCGACACTTTGCCGAACGAAACGGTGAATCGCCTGGCTGTCACGAAAACGAACTTCGGTTTTCTGCGGGTGAACATTGACATCAACGCCATGCGCGTCAAGTGTCAGCCACAATGCGTAAGACGGTTGCTGTCCGCCGTGCAAAACATCGCGGAACGCCTCGCGCAACGCATGCAACACGACGCGGTCACGGACGAAACGGCCGTTCACAAAAAAATAGGCCGCCTCTTTCGGCGACGCCGTTCCGGCTGCCGGTGATACCACATAACCCGTCAATCGCAAATCGACCACCGACGCATCCAGAAAGCGCGCGCCTTTCGTAAACGCTTCGCCCAGCACTTGTTGCACGCGCTCTTCGCGTGCCGCACCAGGCCAACGGTGAATCTCGCGGCCATTGTGTTTCAGCAAAAAAGCAACGTCTGGATAAGCCAACGCAATGCGGCGAAAGGTTTCTTCACAGTGCGCCCATTCGGTCGTTTCAGTGCGCAAAAATTTGCGACGCGCCGGCGTGTTGAAATACAAATCGTCGAGTGTGATCGTGGTTCCCGCCGCCAGCGCCGCTGGTTCGGCAGTGCCGACGGTTCCGCCTTCGACATCAAGCCGCCAGGCGTGCGTCGCACCACGCGCACGCGACACCAGAGAAAAACGCGACACCGCCGCCATCGACGCCAACGCTTCACCGCGAAAACCCAGCGTCGCAATCGCATCGAGATCGGAGGGAGCGATGATCTTCGAGGTAGCATGGCGCGCCACCGCCAACGGCAAATCTTCGCGCGCCATACCGACTCCGTCGTCGTTCACTTGCAAGCGTTTGCAACCGCCGCCGGTCAGCGTGACTTCAATGTGCGTCGCCTGTGCATCGAGACTATTCTCCAGCAATTCTTTCAACGCAGCAGCCGGCCGCTCAACCACCTCGCCAGCGGCGATCTGGTTAATCAGTTGATCGGAGAGTGGATGAATGACGGGCATATCAGGGATCAGAGGTCAGGAATACAGCACTCACACGTAATGTTTTCATCAAAACTTGACACCCTCTCCCCTACCCCTCTCCCGCAAGCGGGAGAGGGAATATGATCCCTGACCTCTGACATCTGTCACCTGCCTCCTGTTATTTGCGCATACGCTGAGTGGTTGTGAATCGACTCAAAATTTTCCGCCTCGACGCTGAATGAGGCCAGGCGTTTATCGGCAGCCATTCGCTGTGCGATACTGCGTACCAGGTCTTCGACAAAATTAGGATGGTCGTAAGCGTATTCAGTAACGTATTTTTCATCAGCGCGTTTCAGGATTGCGTAAAGTCCGCTCGACGCCTCCTCCTCAGCGATCCGGATCAAGTCCATCACAAAGATCGGTTCGTTCAGCGTCGCCCCCAGGGTGACCACCGAACGCTGGTTGTGCGCGCCGTAATCGGAAATCCGCTTTGAGCAGGGGCACAGTGAGGTGACAGGAATATCGACTTCCACCTTCTCGCGGTATTGCCCATCCTTCACTTCGCCGCTCAAACGCACCTGGTAATCCATCGTGCTTTCGATTCCTGAAACCGGCGCTTTTTTGCGAACAAAAAAATCGAACTCCAGATAGATCTCACCCGCCGTTGATCCCAATCGTTTGAGCAGCAACGCCGACCAGTCGCGCAACGCACCAATCGCCAGCGGCTTCCTGGCGCTCTTCTCGCGCATTTCCTCAAACAGCGTCACCAGCCGCGACATGTGTGTGCCTTTTTGATGCGCCGACAGCATGGTATAGGCGCTGCATGTGGCAATCGTCGGCTGCGTCGTACCTTCACCGTCAGCGAAAAAGATCGGATAGCGCAAACGCTTCACACCCACACGATCAATCTGTAACCGCCGCGTATCGCTCTCCGATTGTACGTCGGGCATGGTCGCAGTCTTGCGTTTTACTTCTTTAGTGCTCATGAATTCTCGTTCACTCCACTTCAGTCGCGCTCAGGAGCACGCCCGCTGCGCATCTGCGATACATCTGCCGCGCTTTTGCCATTCCCGCACCTGCCGCACGATACCCGCCGCGTCGAGGTCGCATTGCGCCAGCAATACTTCCGGCGCGCCATGTTCGATGAAATGATCAGGCAGTCCCAAATGCAAGATCGGTTTGACGATGCCGATGTTGGCCAGAAATTCGGCAACCGCTGTTCCTGCACCACCCATTACGACATTTTCTTCAATCGTTACCAACACATCGTGGGTGTTTGCCAATTCTTCAATCAACGCGGTATCAAGCGGTTTGACGAAACGCATGTTGGCGACCGTCGCGTCGAGCGTTGCCGCCGCGGTCAGCGCATTTGTCAGCGGCGCGCCGAACACCAGCAACGCGATTTTCTTTTCGCCGCTTTCATTACCACGCGCGCGACGGCGAATTTCGCCGCGTCCCACCGGTATCGTTTCCAGCGTCGAGGGCACCGCTGCGCCGGGACCTGTACCACGCGGATAGCGCACAGCAGTCGGCGCATTCATTCGGAACGCCGTCGTCAACATCGCGCGGCATTCGGCTTCGTCCGTCGGTGTCATGATGGTCAAGTTGGGAAGGCAACGCATGAACGACAAATCAAACGCGCCGATGTGCGTCGGCCCGTCGGCGCCGACAATACCGGCGCGATCAATCGCAAACACTACTGGCAGATTTTGCAACACGACATCGTGAACAAGTTGATCGTAAGCGCGCTGCAAAAACGTGGAGTAGATCGCCACTACCGGTTTCAACCCGTCGCACGCCAAACCGGCGGCGAATGTCACTGCATGTTGTTCAGCGATGCCGACATCGAAATAGCGTTGCGGAAACTCACGTGCGAATTCGGTCAATCCAGAACCTTCGCACATCGCCGGCGTGATCGCCACCAATCGCGTATCGGCGCGCGCCATATCGCACAACCATTGGCCGAACACTTCCGTATAAGTCGGATGTGCTTTCGCTTTCGGCACAATGCCCGCTTCCGGGTCGAAGCGGGTGACGCCATGATAGAGAATCGGATCCTGCACCGCCGGCGCATAGCCGTGGCCTTTTTCAGTGACGACGTGCAGCAGGCGCGGCCCTTTCAGATCACGCATGTTGACCAGCGTTTTTGCCAGCGTGTCGATATCGTGTCCGTTGATCGGCCCGACGTAAAAGAAGCCGAACTCTTCAAACAACGTGCCCGGCATCAACATACCCTTCGTATGTTCTTCCACCCGTTTTGCGAGGCGCTTCATCGACGGAATTTTCGCCAGAATGTCTTTGCCGCTATCGCGCACCGAATTGTACAGCGGGCTGGTCAGTATCCGGGTCAGGTATTGATGGAAAGCGCCGACCGGTTTTGAAATCGACATTTCGTTATCGTTAAGAATCACCAGAAGATCGGCGTCCATCGCGCCAGCGTTATTCAACGCTTCAAAAGCCATCCCGGCGCTCATTGCGCCATCGCCGATAACGGCCACTACCCGCCGCGAGTTGCCGCCGATTTGCGCCGCCACCGCCATACCAAGTGCTGCCGAAACCGACGTCGATGAATGCGCCGTGCCGAACGCGTCGTATTCGCTCTCGGCGCGCGATGGAAAGCCGGATAAACCGTCTTTCTGCCGCAGGGTATGCAAACGCACGCGCCTTCCGGTCAACGCCTTGTGTGCATAGGTTTGGTGCCCCACGTCCCAGATGATTCGGTCGTCCGGTGTGTTGAAAGCGTAATGCAGCGCTACCGTCAATTCGATCACGCCGAGGTTCGACGACAAATGCCCACCCGTATGTGAAACCGTCTTCAATACAAACGCACGCAATTCCTCAACCAGCTTCGGCAACGCCTCGCGCGGCAACGCCCGCACATCCTGCGGCGACTCGATCGTATCGAGCAACGATGCTTCCGTTGGATTATCGACCGTATTGTTTGTCGTTTCCGTTTTGTTCATTGCTGTTTCAGCGGCGCTCTCCGCCGTCGCATCAACGCTTCGGGAAATGTCCGGGAACATCGAGCCTGAACAAGAGCCCATGTTAATAACTCCGCACGACGGCTTGCGTCGCCAATGCTTTTAACGGCCAAGCCGCTATCCCGAAATTTTCTAACGCTTGTCGCGCTTCCCCGCTCAATGCGTACATTTTCTCTTTGGCGCTTTGCAAGCCGAGCAACGCTACATAGGTGGTTTTGTTCTGCGCGGCATCTTTTCCTGCCGTCTTGCCCAAGCCGGCGGTGTTGCCTTCAACATCAAGCACATCATCGGCGACTTGAAACGCCAGTCCGACCGCCGCTGCGTAACGGTTCAGTGCCGCGCGTGCCGTATGTTCTATCGACGCGCTGCAAGCCGCACCCAGCATCACCGCTGCTTCAATCAACGCTCCGGTTTTTTTCCGGTGCATCGCCTCCAACGCCTCCATCGTCGTCACCTCGCCGCTCAAATCGCGCGCCTGTCCGCCAACCATTCCGTGTCCACCCGCTGCTTTCGCCAGCAACGCGCATGCCGTCGCCGGATCGGGCATCCGGCTTTGCGCCAATACCTCGAACGCCTGCGCCTGCAACGCATCTCCCGCCAACAACGCCGTCGCTTCGCCGAAGGCGATGTGACACGCCGGCTGGCCACGCCGCACTGCATCATCATCCATACAAGGCAAATCATCGTGTACCAGCGAATACGCATGCAACAATTCGACCGCCGCCGCCGGCGCGTCCGCCACCGCCACATCAGCGCCGCACAATTCCGCCGTCGCATACACCAGAAGCGCCCGCCATCGTTTACCCCCCGACAGCGCCGCATAGCGCATCGCCTCCCACAGGCGCTGTCCTTCCGCTACCGACGGAGGTATCGCCAGAAAGCGGTCGAGCGCCGTCTCAACGCGCGCCCGATGCGCTGCCTGCCAGGTCATCATCGCCGACGCCGAAGACGCTGCTTCGGAAGGCTCAATCGCCACGCGTTGCGTCGTCATCGCCAAACGCCTTCAACATACCGTCTTCCAGCACTTGCACCTGCTGCTGCGCATCGCGTAAAGCGTTCTGGCAGTACGCCAACAGAGTCGCGCCACGCTGATACGAGGCCAGCGCCTCGGCCAACGGCAAACTGCCCTGTTCCATCCGGGTCACAATGTCTTCCAGCTCAGCCATTGCCGCTTCAAAGCTGATTGGAGCGCCGGCAGAAACTTTGGCGGAAGCGGTGGAGGATTTGGCCATGTGCGTCTCGTGTTACCTGCTATCGAAAATGCTTATTGAAGCGCCTGTTAAAAACCGTTCCCGCCGAACTGCCGGGTGAGTGGGTAATTCTAACATGTTGCCTCTTTTCGCTATTGCTGTAATATTCTAGCAACATAACAAAGGTTAGCGCTTTACCGGCCAACAAAGCTTCTCCTTGGCGAATAACACCTGATGTCTGATGCTGTATAAAGACGCACTCAAGGTCCAAACCAATCAGGGTATGAAAATGATGTCGTTATCTTTTCTACTGACTTCTTTTATCGTCATCGCCTCGCCTGGCACAGGAGTGTTGTACACGCTGGCGGCGGCGTTAACGCGAGGGTCGCGAGCAAGCGTGGTCGCTGCTTTTGGCTGCACCTTGGGGATCGTTCCGCACATGTTGGGCGCGATGCTCGGCCTTGCCGCCGTACTCCATGCCAGCGCATTGGCTTTTACCGCGCTGAAAGGATGCGGCGTTCTTTATCTGCTATATATGGCTTGGCAAACGTTGCGGGAAACCGGCGCGCTCGCGGTGAAAGATCAGATTAAGGAGCGATCAAACTTCCGAGTAATGATTACCGGCTTCCTGATCAATATCCTGAACCCAAAGCTGTCGATTTTCTTTCTCGCTTTCCTGTCGCAATTCATCGCTGCCGACGGACGCCACCCACTGGCAACCATGCTGGAGCTGAGCGGCGCTTTTATGGTGATGACGTTTGCGGTGTTCGTGTTCTATGGCCTGTTCGCCGCCAGCGTCCGTGAACACGTTATCACGCGACCGAAAGTGATGACGTGGCTACGCCGTAGCTTCGCAGCAGGTTTTGCCGTGCTCGGGGTCAAGCTCGCCTTTGCCGATCGCTAACCCGAAGATTTCGTCGCCCTGAAGCTCCAGCAAGGTAAGCCACGCTGCAAAAACAGTGGGGCCCCTTACCAAGCGCCGCCTGTGAGTTATCCCTGCCGCCTGAACTCCGCCACTTTGAAAATCCCGCCCATCGCTTCGGGGTCAATCAAGGTTCGCACTGCCTGCGCGGCTGACAGGTACGCCGCTCCTTCCGGCGCGCCGCTACGCGCCAGACCATCGAGAATGCCGTGCTCCTGCAAAAATTCTCGCTGCGTCTGAAAAGACATCAGCGCTAATCCGCCACGTTGCGCCGCTTCGGCCATCGCCACGAAGTCAACGTGATAAGTGATGTCGAGCAAGCCCGGCCAAAGCAGCGGATCAGCGAGAACATGATGCCGGTAATACGCCCGCAAAGTTCCACCGGTATATTGCGTTGGTAGGGTTTCACTGCGCTCGAATCCGTAATCGTTGACGAAAAGTGTGCTGCCCGGCGTCAAACACTTCCCCAATGTTTCGAACAACGCTTCGCCAGAAATATTGAGTTCGGCAACGTAATCGCCCCGCGCCGGAAACCGCAACGACGCCAACGCCAGAAGCGCGGGATCGGTCAACGGTTGTAGCGAAGCGGCGAAGCGATGACCATCAAACTTTACACCGTGTTCGTACCAGGCTTCGCCGACGCGCGCCACCACACGCGGCGGTATCGCATCCAGCACTTCGTTCATGAACACAACACCTTGAAACGTATCCGGCAGGCGCTCCCACCATTCGACGCGAGACAGCAAATCGGGAACCGCGTCGCACAATGCTTGCCGTTGCCGTTCGCGTAACGTCGGGCTGAGTTCGAGAATCGCGTAACGATCCGGCAAGCAATCCATCACCTGCAACTGTCGCAACAATTGCGCCGCGAAAGCGCCGCTGCCACCACCCAGTTCGAGCAGCGAAGAAACATACCCTCTCTCTCCTTGCGGGAAAGAGGAAGGGGGGGAAACCGAAACCCCTTCCCCACCCCAACCCTCCCCTTGAAGGGGAGGGCTTTCATTCTTTTGCTCACCCGCTTCGCCCCCTTTAGAAAGGGAGTGCCCGCCGAAGGCGGGTGGGGGTTTGTCGGCATTCTCTCCCACGCAAGGGGGGTGGAAAAAAAATGAACGCGCTTGAGCCAAAGCCGCGCTGATCGGCGCCGCCCACGTTTGCGCGTATAACGGCGTCAGTTCGGAGGACGTGACGAAATCACCGCCGTCGCCGAATTTCCGCGTTCCCGCCATGTAATAACCCAAGCCAGGCGCGTACAACACCGCCTGCATGTAATCATGCAGCGACAACCAACCGCCGTTAGCATCAAGCAAGCTGCGCACATGTGCCGCGACTTTCTCCGAGTGCGCGCGCGCAGCAGCATCCGGCTCAGGAAGCGTAGTGTTCATCTTTCATCCGTCAGAAAGCACTGCATCGTATCGTTCAAAAACCGCCAGCCCAGCGCCGTCGTGCGAAATACTGCATCGTCTGGCTCCAGCAGCCCGCGTGCAACCGCGTCTTGCACCATCGGCGCGATGTCAGCGAGCGGCACGCCGGTACGCTCGAAAAACAACGCGCGCGGCACCCCGTCTTTCAATCGAAGCGCATTCAACATAAACTCGAAGGCGAATTCACGCTGCTCAATAATATGCGATTCTGCCGTCAAGGCTTCCGGCGCAGCATCCATATAACATCGCGGGTGCGGTTGCTTGATCGCCCGTTCGACACGAATAACTTTTCCATCGCTGTCAAAAAAAGATACTTTGCCATGAGCGCCGGCGCCGATGCCGAGATAATCGCCGAATTGCCAATAGTTCAGATTGTGTTCACATCTCGCGCCAGATTTTGCGTAAGCTGACACTTCGTAGCGCCCATAGCCTGCATTCGCAAGAACTTCCTCAACGCGCTCCTGCATCGCAGCAGTCGTATCAGCATCCGGCAAATGTTCCGGCGGCGCATAGTGAAAAGGCGTATGCGGTTCCAGCGTCAGTTGATAAAACGACAAATGTGATGCGTCAAAAGCGCACGCCTCACGCAGCACGCTGTCCAGCATGTCCATCGCCTGCCCGGGCAACGCAAACATGAAATCGAGATTGACACGTGGAAAAACATTCAACGCCGCGGCTATCGCCTGCCGCGCCTCATCGGCAGTATGAATGCGCCCCAGCGTTTTCAGCAAACCGTCGTCGAGGCTTTGCACGCCGAGCGACAAGCGGTTGACGCCGGTGTTGCGGACTTCGGCGAAACGTTGCGCGATCCCATCTCCCGCGCCCGGATTCGCCTCCATCGTGATTTCGATGTTGGAGGACAACGTGAAATGGCGGGCAACACCGTCGAGCAAACACCCGATGGCCGCCGCGGAAAACAGATTCGGTGTTCCGCCGCCGATAAAAATCGAGCGTAACGGGCGGGCTGTCACCATTGTTGCCGACTGCGCCAGATCGTTCAACAACGCGTTGATATAATCGCGCTCCGGCAACGGCGCTTCATTCAGCGCGTGTGAATTGAAATCGCAATAGGGACACTTGCGCACACACCAGGGCAAGTGAACGTAGAGCGAGAGCGGCAAGGTGGGCATGTCAGAACCCTCCCCTTCAAGGGGAGGGTGTGGGTGGGGATGGGGTTGCCCTTTTCTTCCGGGCGCTTTCGACACGTCCACTCGCCTGCCTTTCTTTGCGTTCTTTGCGATCAATATGTTTTTCGGACGAACGCTTGCGAAGCCTCCCGAAGCTGTTCTATCAATCCTTTCACTGCGAGCCCGCGATGCGAAACCGCGTTTTTTTCTTCCGGCGCCATTTCGGCCGCCGTACGCCCGTCGGGTAATAAAAAATAAGGATCGTAGCCAAAACCATTTTCGCCGCGTGGTGTGTCGATGATCTCGCCGAGCCATTTGCCGAAAGCGATCAACGGCGCAGGGTCGTTGGCATTGCGAATTAACACCAACACGCAAACATAGCAAGCGCGACGATTTGTCGCTTCTTGCAACTGCTCGATCAAATGCGCGTTGTTGCGCGCGTCCGATTTGGACTCGCCGGCATAGCGCGCCGACAGCACGCCAGGCGCACCGTTCAACGCATCGACACACAAACCTGAATCGTCGGCCAACGCAGGCAGCCCCGTACAGCGGCTGGCGTGACGCGCTTTAGCAAGCGCGTTTTCGACGAAGGTTGCGTAAGGTTCGTCGGCCTCAGTCACACCAAGCGATGCCTGACTGACGATGTCGATCGCCAGCGGCGCTAGCAGTTGCGCAAACTCGCGGCGCTTACCTTCATTGTTTGAGGCCAAAACAAGTTTTCGAAGCATTGCGTTCATATTTTTAGCACGGTTTTTTGTGCCGCGATCAATTGGCCGATGCCCAGCCGCGCCAGCACCAGCAGTTGATGCATTTCCGTTTCGGAAAACGGCGTTCCCTCCGCCGTCCCCTGAATTTCGACGAAATGACCACATCCGGTCATCACCACATTCATGTCAGTATCGCAACCACTGTCTTCGGTGTAATCGAGATCGAGCCGAGCCGCGCCCTCGACGATGCCGACCGAAACCGCTGCGACATAATCACGCAACGGCGATTCGGTCAACACGCCTTCACGCTGCAATTTTTGCACCGCCCGCGCCAGCGCCACCCAGGCGCCGGTGATCGATGCGCAGCGGGTGCCACCATCAGCCTGCAACACATCGCAATCAATGCGAAACGTGCGCTCGCCGAGCTTGGTCAAGTCAGTGACAGCGCGCAGACTGCGACCGATCAAGCGCTGAATTTCCTGCGTGCGCCCGGACAGTTTTCCGTCAGCAGCTTCGCGGCGCATTCGGCTGTGTGTTGAACGCGGTAACATCCCGTATTCCGCCGTCAACCAGCCCTGTCCCCGACCTTTAAGAAACGACGGTACGCCGTCCTCAACGCTAACGGCGCAGATGACACGCGTGTCTCCCTGTGAGATCAGCACCGAGCCTTCGGCATGGCGCAACCAATCCAATTCCAACGTCAGCGCTCGCAACGCATCGTCGGCACGGCTATCGTGTCTTTTGCTCATGGCAACTCCAACGGCCATTCGATCATGGCCTGATTAATGGGGAAATATTGCGCGATCAGAGGAGAGGCTTGTTTATCGGTTTCAGCCCATATCCGCTTTTCGCAGCAACTCACAAGAAGCATCCAGCGCAGATTTTACATGAATGCCAGGGTTCGTCACTTGCCCGTCAGCACCAACGACGGTTTTCCGTTGCGACTGAAGCCACACTCAAGCAGCAAGCAACTTTTTTTCCGCCCCCGCAACATCTCCGCGTTTGAAAGCATCGGCAGCGTTACGCGAGGCTTTTGCTGCTGCGCGGGAAAATCGGCTTGGTGTGATGTCGCGAATTTTCATTCGGCTGACGACAGCCTGTGCAAACGCCTTTGACGCCGCCGCCGTCACGTTCTTGCGCCCAAGCGCCGCATCCAGAGCAGCTGACTCAGTCCGCACCATCCGGCTTCTTGCTTCGTTATGTATGGCTTCTTCCGCCGATCTGCGTATAGCTTCCGGCGTCGCCAGCTCAGCGTATTTCTCAACCATCCGGGCGTCGGTTTCTGTCTCGATCACATCACGCGGATGCTCTGCCGCCACCAGATCGCGCACCAGCGCATCTCCGGAATCGTATCCCCACTCTGGACGTACTTCGGCGAGCAGGTCAGGGTGCAGCCCTTCGTTGGCGGTCATCCTGCGTGCTTTCAGCAGGTTCACCATCATCTCGCCGCTATGACCTCCATACATCTCCCGCAGCGCTCCCAGATCAAGCCGTCCGGCGTTCAGCGCTGTCGGGTTGACCAGTTCGTCGCCCGGGCGTTCCGCCGTCGCGTAGTCGTAGGCCGTCGAGTATTGCGAGTCTCCTATCAGTTCGTTGTGAAACGCCTGCTCGAAGTCGTGCAGATCGACGTTGCCGTTTTCGTCGGTTTTGAGGTAGCCGTGTTCTGCCAGCGCCTGCGCCATGTCGTCGATGGATCGTCCTCCTTCGGCGCGTAACAACGGCTTGCCAGAGACCGGCTGTCCGATATTTTCGCCTTCATCGACGCCCCATTGTGACCGCACCTGCTCGCGATCGAGTCCGCCCAGCTTGGCGATGGCGGTGAACAGGGTATCGCGTTCCGGCTCGACTGTTTCACGTGAAGCATTTTCCGTTGGTGAAAGGCGGTCTTCCGGCGCAAGTTTGCGGGTAAGAAACGCCCAGGCCTGATAGACCGGCCTGCTGTACACCTCTGCGGCCACTTCCATGTGGACGCCGCGTCGCAGTTCTTTGGCTTCTTTCTGGAGTCGTGAGACCTCGGCGTTGACCTTGTTGTGCAGCCAGCGCATATCACGCAACCCGCGCCGTTGCTGGGTTTCGACGCCTTCGGCGATGGCTGCGCTGTTTGCGTTCTGGTAGCGCGTCCATTCTTCCGGCGACATCCCGGCCTCTTCTGCCGTGGTGAACAGCGGCTCCATGCGTTGTAGTTCGCGCATATGGGCGATCTGTTCTTCTGACGCCACCATCCGATCGAACACCGCGCGCACTTCCGGTGATATCTGCACGCCCTCCAGTCCGCGCGTCTTTTTATACACTTCCACCAGCCACTCGCTGAATCTCTGGAACAATTCCTGCACCTCAACGCTGGGTGCTTTTCCGTCGTACAGATAGCGCTCGAAGGCAACTGCGAACTTCTCGTGGTAGGAACGCTGTTCTTCGAAACTCAGCGCGTTCCAGGTGTTGATGTCCTGTACGCCGAACCAGTCGAGCAAGGTCTTGGCGTCATCGACAAACTGCTGCTTGCCGGCCGTGAGTGTTCCCGCCTCACCGGCGAATTGTGTCGCCATCTCAAAGCGCAGATTCAGGAACCAGTGCCCCGTTTCGTGCAGGAACGTGGACAGGTTGGCGTTCGGCGTCAGGCCGATGGTGTTGTTTTTGAGGTCGGTAAAGCCAAGCTGCGATTCTCGTCCTTGGATGTAAACTGCATTGGCCGGAATCGGCGCATTCTCCGCGTCCTTGCCGTTGAAGGTCACAATTACGTCCGGCGCTTTCACGTCCGCAGTGTCCAGCGGGTGCATGGCAAGACGCTCGGAGTCTGTCAATCCGTGCCGTGCTTGTGTGTTGCGCGCTTCTACTTCTCCGGCCAACCTGAAATAGGCTTCTCTTGGAGTTATCGCGCCCTTGATAGCAGGCGCAACTCTGGCAACCCAATAGTCCAGAGCACCTTGTTGTTTTGCCTGTTGATAGGCTGGTAAATGGGAGTACTCTTTTTCGATAATTTCTTTAGCTTTTCGAAGAGCATAATCCCGCATACCAGCGATGGTTCCTCCAGTAGCAAACCCTTCTATACGCTGAATGCCGTGCTGAATTTCGTGCAAAAGCGTTGAAAGAGCCTCGTGCGCTGGCAGCGATGCATCAAGAAGGATGGCATTGTTGCGTTGGTCGATAGAGCCTTTTGCGCCTTCTATGCGCTCGGCGGGCAGCAGCTTGACGTTCAGCGTTCGCAATTCAGGGTATGCCGCAAACAGCGCCGGATGATCGAGCAAGCCATCCAGAGAGACCCACCCGTTGCGGCTCGGCAACTGGCCGATGAACTCGGACAGCGGGTGTCCCTTTCCTCCGATGGTCAGCCTCGCATCCTTGTCGCTGATCTCGAAGCGCCATTTTCCGTCCATACCTTTGTGCCAGCCAGTTTCTTTCAGAATATCTGACGGCGCCACTCCGCTGTTTTCAAGATCGACAGCGCGTGATAGGGCGTGAAGGTCAGACCCTTGCGCTTTCTCTCCGGCGAATTGGAAGAGCAAACGTAGTTCTGGTATGGATTTTGCTGCCTCCGCCGCGCGCTCGAGCGACGCTAACGGTATATCAAAAACCTCAGGTGATACGACGAACCCCTTACTGCTTCTGGTTAGCCAAATCTCTTCAATATGTTTCGGAAAAAGAGATTCAATAAGAGAAATCCGTCGTCTGTCATCTTTCGTTCTTCTTGAAAGCTCACGTCTATCGTAGCCCCTACCCGTTACCGGAGCGTTAGGCGTCTCTTTAATATCCTTTCCAACGGCTGAAACGATAGCGTCAAACCTCGCTTTTTTATAGGCCGTGTAATCGGCATTTCGCCGTTCACTGTCTTTTTTAAACTGTTCAAGATTTGCTTGAAATTCAGGTGAGTCGTATGCGTGCCGAGGTATGCTTTTTATGACTTCATACCCGCCTTCCGCAGTATGGCGCGCAAGCGTCCAGTTTCCCGGAGTTACGTCAACGTCTGTTTTCGCGTGAATGCGCCCACCGCTTTCGAAGTTCCAATGGTCAGCTACGCGCAGAAATTCATCAGGATCGTTATCCCATGACTTGTTAGTTATATCGTAAAACGATTCAGAATAAGGAGACTTGGAAACCACGCGCCATTTCAGTATTTCATCACGAATTTCCTGAGGCATGGATGGCGGGAAATAGCCGGGATATTTTTCGTACTGCAACTTTACAGACTTTGAAAGGCTTTCTTCTCTTGGCGGGGCTACCTCATTGCTTTGGTACAGCGCGTTTTCACGCTCTCGGCGGTACTTGACAAGATCGTCGTCAGTCTTTATATTTCTATTAGCAGCCCTGAGTTCTGCGATGTTGCCGGGGAATCTGATCCCGGAACTACCAAAGAACGATGGGCTGTTTTTCTTTTGGTCAACATAAACAGGCTTATACTCACCTCGTTCGACAGCCGAACGCAGACTCATTTCTCCGGTATCCTTTGGAAATACCGTAAGAACAAGATGCCTGCGCGCTTCTCCAGTGTATCCTTTAGAAGCGTAAGCCTCCGGTTTCAAACCGATAACGACAGCGTATCCGTTTTTCTTCTCAGGAGCGATCATCATCAGGTTGCCATCGCTTGCACGCTCAAACATCGCCACTGGATTGTCCAGCCATTCCGGTACTTTCTTCCAGTCCTCAGCCGTTAAACCGTGGTTGTATTTCCCTTCATCGACTGCGTGACGCTCATTGATAACTACGGGCATGTTGCCGTAACCTGCGAGCGTCAACACGTCGCCTTCATCCAGAGCGCGAACGCCTTCTTTGTTAGGCTCAGCGCCTGAATAAAGCTCGTCGATCCGTTTCTCGAAAGCAGCGCGCGTGGATTCGGATTGCTGCGCCAGCGCATTGCTACGAACTTCTCCCGCCACAATCTGCGGCGGCTTTCTACGGTAGAGCTGTTCCGCTGTAATGTGCTGGTCTTCCGGAGCCCCTCGGTTTATCTGGTCTGCGTGCGCCTGATACATCCGCGCCATGAATGATGCCTGAAAAGCATTCTCGTGCGGTTTGTAGATTCCTGCACGGTTCAATTGGTCGAGAATATCAGACTTCACAACGTGCATTGAGCTTTCAGCTTTCGCGCGACGCTCTGTTTCTGCCAGTACTTTTTCCACTTCTTTTGACAGCGTTTCGTCTTGCTCTGTACCTCGATACTCCCTCATTTCAGCAGGAGTCATACCGTCGACGGTGGTTCGCGTGTGTTCGTACAGACTACGTAACTTTGGATTAAGCGCCGCCGCTGTAGTCAGATCGGCGGTTCTTATCGCTATGTCACCGCCGGTGTCTCTCGCCATCGCCACCTGCTCGCGAATAGACGGTATTGCTTGCACCAGCGCGTCTGCCATTCCAGTCTGGAACAGCACCTCGCCATCAACGGATAACTGAGAAACGCCGGTATTATCCGCTACCTGGCTTACGTAGGTGTGGATCGCCTGCGGGTCTAGCTTGATGACGTTGCTGGGCTCGATTTCAGCTACGGTGGAATCGAGAGCACCAGCAAAGGTCTCGGCCTGCAAGGCGTTTTGCGCCAGTTCACGAAGGCGGGCGACAGATTTTCCCCGTATTTACGAGCGGATCAAAAACTCTCTAATACGGCCCAGCTTAACCTTCCCCCGTCCCGGCAATATTGATCAGCGGTTGCGCTATTCGCTCTTGTTTCTATCCACCCTGTCAATGGCGCGCCCTGGTGCGCCCGATTCACAAACAGCTACGCCTTGGTGCCGAAAATCCGGTCGCCGGCATCGCCCAAACCGGGCAGGATGTAGCCGACCTGATTGAGCCGTTCGTCGATCGACGCCGTATAAACTTCGACATCGGGGTGCGCTTCTTCAAGCCGCTTCAATCCTTCCGGCGCCGCCACCAGAAACAAGCCGCGAATCTGTGTGCAACCGGCTTCCTTCAACATGTCGATGGTCGCCACCAGCGTTCCGCCAGTAGCCAGCATCGGATCGATGATCATCGCTATCCGCTCATTCATGTTATGCGTCAGCTTTTCGTAATACGTGATCGGCGCCAGCGTTTCTTCGTTGCGCTGAATGCCGACAACGCTTACCTTGGCAGCGGGGATCAACTCCAGCACGCCCGGCAGCAACCCCAATCCCGCCCGCAGAATCGGTACAATTGTGATTTTTTTACCTTTGATTTTGCGTACGCGAACAGGCCCAGCCCAACCGACTACCTCGATCTCCTCGGTCGGAAGATCGCGGGTCGCTTCATAGGTCAAAAACATCGCCACTTCGCACGCCAGTTCGCGAAAACTCTTGGTGCTGATATCGACCCGGCGCATCAGCCCCAGCTTGTGCTGAATCAGGGGGTGGGTAACTTCGACGATTTTCATGGGCAAACTCCAAGCAAGAGAGGCGCAGGCGGCGTCCGGCGCGCTACTGCATTATATAGCGGGCAACGTAACCCTTTATGTTTCGTTGGCTTTATAGACATAAACGCGCGCACTGTCTATGCGCAGGCATCCCCTCCCCCGAACGCGAAAGAGGGGGAATTCTTCGCAGCTTCGTGCCTTCGCGCGATGCCCTCTATCGTTTGTGTGGATAGCTTATACCCACAAAGGCAACAAAAAGCCGCCCGCAGGCGGCTCTTGTATGTTGCAAAAAGCGATTAACGCTTCGAAAACTGTTTGCGGCGACGCGCCTTGCGCAAACCGACTTTTTTCCGTTCGACTTCGCGGGCGTCGCGGGTAACCAGTCCGGCTTGTGACAACGTCGGCTTCAGCGCGGTATCGTAATCAATCAGCGCCCGGGTGATGCCGTGACGCACCGCGCCGGCCTGACCCGATTCGCCGCCGCCGTCCACGTTGATCATGATGTCAAACGTCGTCTGGTGCGAAGTCAGCACCAGCGGCTGGCGAACGATCATCCGGCCGGTTTCGCGGGAAAAGAACTCATCGACCGGCTTGCCGTTAACGGTGATTTTGCCGGAGCCTTGCTTGAGAAACACACGAGCGACCGAGGTTTTGCGGCGGCCGGTGCCGTAGTAATAATTACCGATCATGATAGTCAGATATCCAGAGGTTTGGGCTGCTGTGCGGCGTGCGGATGGGTGTTCCCGGCATAGCACTTCAGCTTCTTGATCATTTGATAACCGAGCGGGCCTTTGGGCAACATGCCTTTGACGGCTTTTTCCAGGGCGCGGCCGGGGAAACGGGCCTGCATTTTTTCAAAATTCGTCGTCCGGATTCCGCCCGGGTAACCGGTGTGACGGTGGTAAAGCTTGTCTTGCGCCTTGTTGCCGGTAACGACCAGCTTTTCGACATTGGTAACGACGATGAAGTCGCCGGTGTCAACGTGCGGCGTATAAATCGCCTTGTGTTTGCCGCGCAGACGCAGAGCGATCTGGCTCGCCAGCCGACCGAGCACCTTGTCTGCGGCGTCAACAACGTACCAGTCCCGTTGGACCTCATGGGGCTTGGCTGAAAAGGTTTTCATAAAAGAACTCGCGCCAGTAATAAAAGTTTCAGAGAATCTAATATGTTAGCTCGAAACAGGCGCTGAGGTCAAGTCAGGCAAAAGAAGGGCAAGCACAGGGGCGCTTGATGCATTTAGCATCGTGCTTGCGGGCGCCTCGCCGGGTGCTTTTTCGTGTTATCCGTTGGTTTTTCGTCGCAACCGGCGGTTGCCGGTCTTTTCGAATCCAGCTCTCGATAGACCAATAGCGGGCCAATGGCGCCAATGTCATTCATTGAAAACAAGTGCGACAAGCTCCGGGGGATAATACCAAAGGCCACAACCCACCTATAATTTAGGGCATGGAACGGCATTACCTTTGAATATCGATGAAGGGCTTGCTCGTACGAAAAGCTGTGATGGATCGCGGCCTTTAGTCCTATCCGCCCTGCGCTCGCTAAAGCACACCGGTTAATTTGTCCGTTAAACTTCTCCGAAACCATGAAGCGACTGTTCACAGCATTTCTCGTTGCTCCTCTTGCTCCGGCGGTGCTCTGGTCACTCGTTATGCTTGATCCGACAGTACTGCTCTTTGCGATTCCCATCGCTTGCGCTTGTTCGTTCTTAATCGGCTTACCGCTTTATTTTCTAGTGCAGCGCTTTTGGCGTGTATCGTGGCTCTCTTGTGCTTTAGGCGGCGCGCTGTCCGGCGGGTTGTTTGCTTTTGTTGTGGCTATTCTCGACAATAGCTTCGAGCCATCTATTTGGTTTGCAAAAGGCGCGCTCTTGTTTGCATTATTTGGCGTCATTGCAGGCACGGCATTTTTTGGGTTGCTGCGCGCGTCGAAGCAATCCGTCAAGGAAGCGCGCTGAATTGGCGTTGCACTTAACATAGAAACTGCAAAGACAAGAAAACCAAGTTAACCGATGAAAAAATATATCCTCTTGGGGCTTTACTTGGCTGCCAATACGTCAAAGGGTTGCAATGGCATTGGGGCTCTGTCGTCTGGGATTTTGACGAAGAAAATGGAGCGATTGGCGTTTTAAATAGCGACAATCTTTATTCAACAATCCGATCGGATGGGTTGGAAAAATCGCAGATTCCAGTGGAGGCGTTCCATTTATGCTCAGCTACAACATGATGGCGAAAAATGAAACGCCCATTTGCGACCCTAACAGTGCAGCAGGCCTTTATTAAAAAATACGCTTTATTGTGTCCCTTTTGGTACTGTACTTAACATTGTGCCTAAGACAGGTGGCTTCGCCATCGCTGAGCTTGACCGCTAGGTTGGGGTATCCCCAGATTTCTAACCGAAGATGAAGCAAAAACTATCGGAGATCAACTTGATCCGGAATTTTGGAAAGCCACGGAAGAGATTCCGAATCTTGTTGTGCCTGTTTATCAACACATTATTTATGGCAAAATCTGACCAAGCGCGGCAGGTCGAAATGAAATTTCAGCCTATCGTGCTCGAACATTAGGCCGAATAGGAGAAAAGGAACGATATTTATGAATGCAAAAGAGTTTCACCGGTTGGTCTGGGAGATACTGGAACCTGTTGATTCCTCAGTGTTCGAAGTTGTTCGCGCTCAGGCTGCTTCAGAAAACGATATCGCCGCAGTTGAAGCTGCGACAGGGCTTCGGCTTCCTGAATACTTTGCCGGCTTTGTTGGCCAGCAAGGCAACTGCAACGGTCTGGCCGTTTTCGCGCGCGAAGAAGTCTGGCCTGCTCCGAAAGAATTTTCCGTTGGCCCGGCGTGGACATTCTGGCGGGGCGTGACGCTACTGGGTATCGACGTGCCCGACCTGCCCGATTTTGCAAGCATTTCCTCCGTCCATAAAAGATTGGTCGCAGCCGGAGTCCGTGATGTCCTGCCGCTCATCAAGGTTTGGGGAGACGGCGATCGCTTCTGGGGTACCCATTCATCCGGCGCGGTTGTCCTTGTTCAGGATGGCGAAGTGATGGCTTTGGATGGCGATCTCAAGGACGTTTACGCCGAACAGATCAACGACCTGATCCAGCGCCAGAAGGATATGGCCGAACAGCTCTCGAAAGCTTAGGCCATACGTCTATTCTCTTCAGGCGAGCTAAAACGCGCCGGTTAATTCAAATGCCAGACTAAAAAACAATCGCTCTCAAGCCGTACAAAAATGGACCCCTTACCCGCCCCAGAGTTAGAAAATCTCCGCAAATTCATCTCAGGCGAAATTTCTCCCAAAGAATTTGAGTCGATTCTTTATGGGAGCCACGCGCTTGAGAAATACCTTTCCGGCAAGGAACCTCCTCGCTCATTTTCCCGGGGGACATCCCTCTATCACTACTTTATCGAGATCAACTACGGAAACCCTGCGCAAGTCTTCGATGCCCAAAATAGGGCACAACGTGCGCTTGAAGAAGACGGTTGCAAGGTCGATCTCGACAATACCCAGAGAGCGCTTCACGAACTGATACTCTCCGCGCAGCCAAAATGGTTGAACGTTCCACCTGATTTTGTTGCCGAGTTGCTGAAAGACGCGCCGGACATTCCCAAAACGGAAAAAACAAAGTGGCTTAAAACCAGACTCTTGAGTGTTTTTCAGTGCCTGAAAAAGCCGCCAAAATGGCTCCAGGATTGTATGTGGCCTATCCGGGAAGGTAAGCCTTTAATCTTTGTTGGTCAGCTTGAACTTGGGAGCGAATTTCACGATGACTCTATCGTTTATATTTTCCTGGATAGGGATACAAAAGAATGCGTAACCATTGTTCAATCCGCTTAATTCTGTTCGACATCGCACTTTCTCGGATGCGTTGAAGCGTATCGGCTGATTCAAATGTTAGGTGCCACATGAAGCGCCGCATCTTTCTCGCTGGAATCGCCTCGGCAGCCATTTTTTCTGGCTTTGCACTAAAATTTTTGTACGGAAAATCTCAGATGCTTGCATTACAACACTTTGTTGATTCTTATCCCCCTGGCGCCAATGTGCAGCGGGCTGGCAATGAATTGCTTGCCCGATACTCAAAGCTTGTGCCGCCTTCACTGCTGCAACTCTGGGAAAACGTGGGCTTTGGCTCGTACGCCGATGGGCTGATATCGCTCATTAACCCGGATGATTACAATGAACTGCTGTACGGCTGGTTGATGCTGGATGAAGAAGATCCGACACGGATTCCTTTCGCCATTTCAGCCTTCGGCCGCCTCTTTTACTATCGGCGGCTTACAGATAAAGATGAAGATGTTTGCGTAATTGATCCGCACACCTCATCCGGGGACGTACTCACTTGGTCCCTCGATGATTTTTTCAATAGCTATTTGTGCGATACGGAATCCGCAAATGGGGCATTGCAGGTTACCTTGTTCCGGAACGCCGTCACCCGTCATGGCCCGCTACAAGAAAGGCAGATATTTGCCTGGACGCCTGCGCTCAGGTTAGGCGGTAGCGAATCTGTAGAACACCTAACCAAGGTAAATGCTCTGGTTCATTTGGACATTCTGCTGCAACTTGCGTTAGGGGATTAATAACGGACGGTTACCGCCCTGTCTAGCTTTGCGTTCGACTCGGACGACATCTCCATCGCTTACTTTGAACATAGGAAATTCCGATGAAATCAATCGCCGCATTAATCGCCTTTTTGACATGCACGGTTGTGTTCGCAACATCCCCATGCCCGCCCGATGCAACTTGCGAGAATGGGTTTGCGGTTGCCGTTGCGGCGTCTCTCGTCGCGATACAAAGCGCTTGCGCCCGGATAGACCCACCTCGAAAAGAGCAATACTCCGAAGCGATGGAGAAATGGTTGAACATGGAATCCGCCGAAGACCGTGAAACCCTCCGCAAGGCAAAGAGTTCTCCGCTTTTTAACGACGAGTTGAAAAAAGCTGAGCGGAGAATCGAGCAAATGCAAAGTGCCGAGCTTAAAAGCTTGTGTGCCTCGCTGCTGACCGGGACGACAATGGCGGATCCGGCGAAACAGGCAAGCGCGCCGTGAAAAACCATCAAGATCGCTTGCGCAAAAGCATGGCTGGGATGTGGCAACATGGAAACCCGGCGAGAAGAAATTCTTATCGCCCCAGCTCCTTTTTCAAAGAGGACGTCGGCGAAGCCGACGGAGACTTGCCTCCCCTTGAGGGGAGTTGCACTACGCTTCGTCACAGCCGTGCTAACATTCCGTTCAGCCCGGACGCGCAGGGGCGCATCGGCTCATTCAAGCGTTAGACCACTTCTCACATCATGCCAATCGACCCGGTTTACTACAGCGAGTTAACCCGCCGGACGCGCGCCAGGGCTCGAAAGTTTGTTGCACAGATGAACAACACGAAATGGCGAGAAGTTTTCCGCATCATCGCGCGCCACAAAATTGGTTTTCAGATCGCCTGGGTACATGGCGAAGAGCCGCTCCCAACCATTCATGGTCTCCATAACGAGGAGTTGATCGACCGCACAGGACTACGCGATCCCGGCATAGGCGGCCCTTGTTTTTATTGGGAGATTCTATGGCTGCGCTTCCCCTACACGCTCCAATATGACAACAGCCGTGGCCACATTCGGATCGAGACGCAGGAGATCGCGCCTTTTCTCCGCGAACTCCGCTCCCTGGGCGAACTGCCCATCAATGAGTCATCACAGTTTGTTGAGCTTCTTGCCTATGCAAAACCTGATGTTGTCCCCCAGACGCGCTAAAGCGCGCCGGCTCATTCAAACGTTAAGCTAATCATGCCAAACCAGAATCACGTTTGTTTTACCTGCCGAAGAGTGCGCAGGGCCAAAGGTGAGGCCTGCCCTCGCTGCCCAGAGTGCAGCGCCCCTATGGTTTGCATAGGGTTTGATCCAACCGCCTGCTCGGTCAGCCGTAGGCGCGTGGTCACGTCTCTTTGAAAATCACTACGCCGACAAGCGCGAAAATCTGCTTCGCTCCGCCATTGCGGAAATCAGGAAAAACAGTCAGCGCCATAACTTTGAACAACTCATTGAACACCGTGACGCTACCAGTCTTGCAGGTCGGCGCAAACTACGCGATGCCGAGCGACAATATAAAAAGCTGAAGCGTTCTTCCTAACTATCGGCCTAACATTGCATTCGCACTAGACGCGATGCAGGCAGTTCGCCAGTTCGTTCAGGCGTTAACCTACGAGGAAAATCATGTACGACACACTCATCATGCTGAAACCCGATGCGGCATTTACCGTTGACGAACTGCACGCGCTTGTTGTAGAAATGATGGAATCTGGAGAGGCAACTGTGGAACGGGAAGGTGATCATGTGCGTGTCACTTCCGAAAGTGGGGCGCTCGACATCGCCTGGAACAACGCAGCCCATGTGGCCGAGGAGAGCAATGAGATCGCCGAGCGCTTCAACGTGCCGTCGCAAGGTTGTTCCTCTCGGTTTGAAATAATCGGCGACGACCCCGATATGGATTTGTTTGATGACTATCTGCTCATCAATGAGCGATTGCAAGGGGCCGGTAAATTTGTCATCTTCGACACGCAGGAATGCACGTTGTTATTTGAGTAAGCCACGGTTAATATCGCGTTTATGGTAGATTGCAGCTTTAGACCCCATGCGCCATGCACTTGTTACGCGCCATCCAATTACGGCCATTATCCATGTTTTTCATGCGCTTGCTGCTTGTCCTGATCGGCTGTTGTCTGGTTCTCCTGACGGGTTGCGCTTCTGTCGAAAGGGAAAGCCGCAAGGCGGAAGCCTACGCCAACAGCCTTCTCCCCGAACCGTTTGAAATTCTCGACGCGAAGCCGACCTACGCTTTGGGTGACCCGATGCGGCTTGTCGTTTACCTGCGCAACCGCCGCGACCCGGCATTGCAATGGACGATGTATTGGCAGACCGACAAACCCAACGGCGGCAACACACAGGAAAGCGTGCTCCGACAGTATCAGCAAGCGCAGGCGTATTTGCGCGCTTCGCAAAAGCTCTACGACATCCTGCGCGCCAGCCCCGACCTGCCCTCCGTGCAAGTGCGGGTCTTGATTCAGGGCACAAGCAGCGATCGCACCGGCTCGCCCATGATCTTTGTTTACGGTGATTTAACCAACGACAACCGGATGTCGATTATGAGCGCGCTTTATCATGGTATCGTGCGCTGGCGCAAAGAGTTTGTCTCCGACGCCGCCTCGACTACACTGCTGGGAACCCCGACGGCGGACAACTTTTCTCTTGACATTTATTTCTTTCCGCCACCCGGCCCGACAGATGGATCGCGCTTTATAAACCTCGGTATTCGACCGCCGAATTCACCGGAATTCAAGTCTGCCAGATATTCGATCAACACCCCCTGGGATGGCATCGGCGCTCAAAAGGGCATCAGGACTCCAGACGACCTTTCACAACGCCTTTACCCTTATCCATGGTTTCCCGACCAAAAACTGTGGGAGGCCGATGTCGTTGCCGCAGCGACATCGTATGTCAACCAACATCCCGAGCTCGGATTGGCCGCTGATAAACGCCCGATGGCTTCTCCCAAGCTGTTGCCCGACGATCTGGACGTGATGCGCTACGTGTTGCTCCTCTGTCCGTCGAGCGGCTGTTTGGGTCAGGTCGGCAAGAAGATACTCTTATTCAATTACAAAATTTCCGAGCGCCACGCTTTTGATTTCAAGGTTATCGATTTTGAGGAATACAAGGCTTGTTTGCGCAGCCAAAGCTTCAGCCATTGCATAGAATGAAAAGCGCGACCAAGATGGAAACCCGCCCCCACTCCCATTTTCCCCTTGAAGGATGGGTTGCGCCGCGCTTTGTCCCGATTTATCGTATTTATTTTGAGCGTCGGGTTCTATGATGGGTCCCAAGAACGTCATCCTGCGCAACTTCGTATGGTCGGACGAATACAATGAAGCATCGTTCGCCGGGCGCTTGCATGAAGATTGCGAGCGGAACTGGGAAGAGTACTGGCTTCTTGAACGGGCACTTTACGCACTGGCCGAGCCCCGCTCCGCTCACCTTGAACTTGACTGGCCGATTTTCAAAATTTTCAGCCATGCCTTCCTGGAGATAAACTGCCACTTCGACCCTGACGACGGAATCGAGATTATCGGCATGGACCGCCCAACGGCCTATAATTTGCGCGAGAGGTTTCAGTCAGTATTCGAGGGTTATTTTTCCAATAACCTTCCGAACCAGAAAGAGTGCTTCGATGTTCAAAATCCACTGCTGCACAACAAAACCTAGCCCTGCGCTCAACCTGGACGGCTTCACCTCCGCTTAACGCTGCCGCTAAGATACCCATGTCTGTTTTCAGCGAAACCATCCTCTCTTCACGAGCCGTCAAAAAGGCGCTGGAAATGCGCGACGGATTCTTTCGTTATTGCGAGCTCTCGGCTGCTTCACTGGAGGGCGGTGAATTTGATGGTGTGTTTGTTCGTTGCCGGTTTCAGGACATGGAATGGTACTGGGGTCATTTCAACGCGGCCGTTCTCATTGATTGCACGTTCGAGAATTGTACATTCCGAGGAACTTTGTTTTCAGGGTGTCGCATTGTTCATTGTGTTTTCAAAAATTGTCGCTTCCTGAAAGACAACCTCAATGCTCTCTGCGAGGCCACGGAGACAAGCGTTTATGGTTGCCGATTTGAAAACTGTGAAGGATTCAATGAACTATTTGAAAGCAACGTCTGACATTGCGCTCAAGGCAAACCGTTCCGTCGTCGCTTATCTTCGCGGTTAGGTTACGGGGCGCATTATGTCATACAAACACGACGGAAAGAAAACAAACGATTGGCTGAAGTGGCTGAAAGCGCACCGGCTCAAATTGATTGAGTGCGGCGTGCCAGACGCCGCTCTGGAAACGGAGCATCATTGGATCAGATTCCTTGAGGAGGACGGGTGTGATTACATTTCCGGCTGGTTCCCAAGCATGCTCTCTCCATCTCAAGCACAGGCCTTACATTCTTTCATCCGTGAAAATTATGGCGCTATGCAATATCGAAGTTTTCTGAGAGACCTTGAAGATGTAAGCTCTGGAAAACACACCACCTAACTCCTACCCGACGCTTGCCGAAAATGTCATTCCAACTTAGTGAACAACTCGATGCGGACGCCACCGCTGCGTTTGCCTTCTACAAGAAGTACATAGAAAACTTCAAGCACAAATTTCCGGCCTCCGTTCTTGCTGTTCTCGACAATCCGAACTGGTATGGTGGCTGTGATAGCAAAGCGCCTCATGATGGAGAACTCAAGAGCGTAGCAATCGAGGGCTTTGGCACGGAGTCGAGCTACATAGAGTTGCTGATCTCAAAGCCATGGATAAATCTCAACATCCGCCTCCGCTACAAAGATGTGTTTGACTTCGATCTCCCTCGTCCGGATATCCTCGCGGAAGCCGTCGAGTGGCGCTATGAACAATTCCGGCACTATGACCCGTACGACACACATGGTGTTGAAAACAAAAAAATGTTCACCCACGATATAGAATGGGCGTGCGGCGCTGTCTGGCACATTACCGCATCAGACATCGAGGTCGAATGGATCAACGTCTGACACTTTATCGCCCCGGACGTGCTAAAGTACGCCGATTAATTCAAGCGTCAGGTGATCCTTTGCATTCATTTTCACGCTTTGCCGCATTCCTCTTTTGCGCTGTTTGCCTTTGCGCCCCCGTTCTTGCCCAAAACATAAAGGGAGTTGACCCCATGCCCGCCGATCCCGACCTCCTTCGCACCGCAGCCGGGCGAGGAGATGCCGACGCCCAAAACAGCCTCGGTTTGAGCTACGCGCAAGGCCGAGGCGTCGCCAAGGACGAAGCCCAAGCTGCCGTCTGGTTCCGTAAAGCGGCTGAACAGGGCCATGCCAAGGCCCAGTTCAATCTCGGCAGACGTTATATGCAGGGTCGGGGTGTCGCCAAAGATGAAGTCCAGGCCGTTGCCTGGTTCCGTAAAGCCGCCGTACAGGGATATGCCCCCGCCCAATCCAACCTCGGCTACATGTACGAATCAGGCCGGAGCATCGCCGAAAATAAAACTCTAGCTGCCGCCTGGTATCGCAAAGCCGCCGAGCAGGGAGATGTCGATGCCCAAAAAAACCTTGCCCGCTTGTACGAGAACCGTACCTACGACGGGCAAGACCCTGCCCAAGCTGCCGCCTGGTTCCGTAAAGCGGCTGAACAGGGAGACGCTGCTGCTCAACGTCGCCTCGGCGAGAAGTACACAAACGGCGAGGGTATTGCGCGAGACCAGGTTCAGGCCTCATTTTGGTTTCGCAAGGCCGCAGAACAAGGAGACACAGAAGCCCAGGATTTGCTCGGCGGCATGTACGAACGCGGTCAGGGCGTGACACAGGACTATGCTCAGGCTGTCATGTGGTACCGGAAAGCCGCCGAGCGAGGACACCTCCAAGCCCAGGTCGATCTTGGCCTGATGTATGAAGCAGGTTTGGGCGTTCCGAAGGATCATGCCCAAGCGGTGGCCTGGATCAGCAAAGCCGCCAAAGGCGGGCACGAAGGCGCGGATGACTGGCTGGAAGAGCACGGTGTTGAGCGTTCAAGATGAGTCGTGCTCAGTTGCGCCTTATGCTTAGCCTGTTATTTTTCCGGACGCGGTAAAACGCGCCGGATAATTCTGCTGCCAGGTATCTCTATGAAAACCGTCTGGCTCCTTCAACATGTACACGAATTCGCTGATGGAGGTGAAGACGTAAAACTGATCGGCGTATTTCAATCGCGTGCCGAAGGAGAAGCCGCCCAAGTCTTGGTTGCGCGTCAACCGGGTTTTCTGGAAAACCCGGGAGGTTTTCATTTAACGGAACAGCAGCTCGGTATTATCGGTTGGTCAGAGGGGTTCGTTACCATAGAACCCGAAGTCGAGTCGTAAAATGTCGTGTGCCCAGCCGCGCCTTGCACTTACCCACGGCGTGCTAAAGTGTATCGGTTAATTCGAACGTTGGACGTCCAAACACCATGCCCAAGTACCCGCGCGTTATCGGAACAACAATTGAAGCGATTTCCCAAGCCGAAGCCGCAGTTGGCTTTCACTTTCCTGCATCATTTCGATCATGGTTGCTCGACAATAACGGATTGGGAATAGAGGCCATCCGTATCTTCCCTGTCTTTGACGAGCGCGACCCAAGAACGACCTGGGGCTCCATTGTCAGAGAGCATGAATCAGCAAAGAGTTATTGGGACGACGTTTTCAGGGGTTCGTGATTGGCTGGGACGGCGCAGGAAACCCCTTCGTTCTCCAGAGCAACGGAACCATCCTTACCGAAGATCATAACTTTGGAGGGCTTCGTGTTGTTGCGGAAAGTTTTTGTAAGCTGCTCACATCAGGCGTTCGCTCCTGACATTTCATTCGCACCGATTAATTCAAGCGTTAACTTTAATGATCGGAACACGAAAAATGCGCGACCCCAAACCCAATGTCTCGGAGATCAAATTAAGCCGGGGCCATTCTTTCATGTACGAGAATTTTGTCATCCTTACCCAGACAGGCGCATACTTGCTCCTGGGAAAGGATGGCGACGTTATCTCTGCCTTGTATTTTGACTCGCCCTATTGTAAATACGGCGGCCCGAATGATGAAGCGCACGGCGGCCATCCGCTGGCCCAATACGGGCTGGACGTTTACGGATTGTTTGAGGTAGAAAACTCGCCGTGGATTGAAGAAATGATGACGACCAACCGAATTCACCCCCGGCATTCTGATTCCCTATTCGCTGATTATAGGCATTACATCGCGTGTTTCAAAGACGTAAAATTTGAAAGCATTTGTCGAACAATGAAAGAGTTGACGCTTTCCAAATCAGAGGTTGATGCCCTGCTCAATAAAGAACTCAGTTATCTTGAATGCTAACATTTCGCCCCCTCCGGGCGCGCTAAAGCGCGCAGGCCAGCTTGACCGTTAGGCAGAGAATACTTATGGAAACCATATCATTTAACGACTTCCTGAAAATCGAACTTCGGGTTGGGCGCATCATCAGTGCGTCTGTGTTCAAAGAAGCTCGCAAACCCGCCTATATTCTGCACGTTGACTTCGGCGCTGAACTTGGCATCAAGAAATCCAGCGCCCAAATCACGGCGCTTTACCAACCAGATGAGTTGGTAGGTAAGTGGGTTGTTGCAGTCGTTAATTTTCCACCCAAGCAGGTTGGGCCATTGATGTCAGAATGCCTGGTCACAGGTTTTCACAACGAGCACGGCGAGGTCGCTCTCTGTGTTCCCGACCGGCCGGTTCCCCTTGGCGCCAAGTTGCTGTAACGCGGTCTAATAGGGCATTCAACCCAGGCGGTTTCGTCACCGCCCGATTTTGGCGTTAAACTGTTCGTATGATCACATCAGCCTCGATCCACGAAGGAAGAAAACTTGAGCGCAAGACCGGGATGAAGCTCAACACAACCCCCGACGCGCTAAAACGCGCTGATTAATTCAAGCGTCAGGCTTCAACCGCCCCTTTCAGTAAAAATGCTCAAATATCAATACCACGACGCTTTGCTTGAAAGTATCGAGTTTGGCTCGGAGTAACAAGTCACCCTGATCTTCAGCCTGTACCCTCTTTTTTATCCCGACAAGGCCAGGGTATCCGTTCAGTTGAAAGGAATTTTCAATTTCATCCCTTTCAGCAAGTACCTGGCGCTCATATGTGCAGAAAGAGATAACAACGTTATCGATCCGCCCCTCGACACATGCGAGACATTTCACTCGGATTCAAAAATCCCTTCCTCCGAAAAATCGCTCTATTTCTTTATAAAGATTAATAATTTCGGATCGTTTCGCATCCATTGCAGAGAAGTGTCAGAAACGCTGCTCGCCTCCCAGGATGAAAACCCCGCCGTCTAGGATTTCGCTACAGCGTGGCTGGATGCCCCGATTACAATCCGAGCGCAGACAAATCCAGCTTGCCGTCGCGCATCGGCGGACACCAGAAATAGGCGCCCGTAACGGGTTTGGAAAAACCGAATATCGCGTCGGCGATTCCATCGTCCAACCCCGCCATACGCCGTAACTGCACCTCAAACGCATCGAGCGATTTGCCGAAAGCGAGGAACAACAATCCGGCCTGCGCATCGCGCGCCCAGGGCATGGAACGACGCAATACAAATGCCGACGGCTCGAAGCTCTCCTGCGCCGTACGTTTGACGTGCGCCGACGCGGGCGCGTTTTTCAGTTCTTCATTGTCGCGCAACCGCCTCCCGATGGCGTCGTCGCGCGCGGCGGGCGTCAACCGCTCAAAGGCATCGAAGTCATGCACCCACTGTTGCACGGCAGCAAAACTCGCGCCGTCGCGCCCTTGCCCCTCGCCCTGCACCAGCGCAGCGGCAATTGCGGCATCGCCTACAGGGTTTTCTGTGCCGTCCTCATAGCCTGTGAGATCGCGGCCCGAGCCGTATTGGAACGTATCGACCACGCTGTTTAGCACAAAAGCCGGCGCCAGCGCCTGTTCGATACGGCGCGCTGTCCACATCAAGCCGCCGCGGTCGGCGCTACGCAACCAGACCCACAACGCCAAAGGTGTAGTGGGCACAGGCGCGCCCGACCCCGCAACCGTCAGCGCCGGAAATTCGCGCAGCCCCGGTACGGTCTGACCCAACGCCTGCGCCAGTTGCGCCCCCAACCCAGCAACCACCGTATCGCCATCGACCAGCGGCATCAATGCAGTCAACGCAGAGCGTGTCTGTGCGGAGTGGGTCAGTGTGAAAAACAGATGTCGTCCGGCAGCGGGCAAGGGTTGCAGAATACCGGGTTGCGCGTTGAGTTTCATGGTAAGAATAGGCATGAATGGGCACAGCCGTAAGGATAGCCTAAAATGGAAATTGAGGAACCCCTTTTCTGGGATTTTTATGTGTGTTGATAACAATACCTGCACTTGGAGCTGATCGGCCCGAAGGGCAACGACGTGGCAATAACGCTCACCGCCAACGAGGCGATAGTGCTTTCTGCCTTTCTCCAGCGATTCAGCAACACGGGCAAACCCACGATTGAAGATCAAGCGGAGGAACGGGCGTCGTGTTTACCGGCTTATATCCGGAAGCCTTGCAGACAGTGCGAAATCGGCTGCGAGATGAAAAATAACAGCATGTTCAGGTAAGATCCAAGGCCGCAATCCCCCTTATAATCTCCGACATGAAGCGCTGCTGTTTTTGATTGATCGGTAATACCCTACACCCCGAAATAAACGTCTCTCCCATGAAACGAAAACCAAAAGACAGGCTTCTAACCATCGGCGATGTCATCAAGACCCACCCCCGTGAGGGCTTTTGGGGTTGCGCCGTCGTCCTCAATACGCGCGGAAAAACTGGGCAATTCAACCCCTTCTGCCTCATTGGGATTACGCCCCTGGTTTTTCAGTACGACTACGGGTGGGGCGACATTGCTGAGAGGCCACTATCTGTTCTTGAGTTTGACCGTGGTGTCGAGCTATCTCCTGACCTATATTTCACCCGTCGCGAAACCTGTATCGGTATTTACGACGCACGGCCGCACCCAGACCTTCCGGTTATCGGTTGCGTTGATCCCTCAAGCGTTTTTATTGGGCCTCTTGACTTTGATCAGATCGGCGATGGCGCCGAAGGAAAATGGCCTTTGTGCGGTTGTATCACAGCAAACTTAGGTTATGAAGCAATTCTCGTTTGGAACAAAAAACACAGCGTCGCCTAGCCGAGCGCACCTTGCGTTCAAAACGAAGGATTCCGCTACTGCCGAATTTTAGCGTTCCCGCCTTATGAGCATTCTTCTCATCATTGTCCTGGCTAAACTTAATGATCGCTTTAGAAGGCCCTGGCTTTTCGCAGCAGGCTACGTTGTGGCTGGCCTGCTCTTAGAGTTACTGACATCAACCAGCGTAAATTTCGGATCCATATTTCTCTCGGCAGGACTTTCATTCGCCGGCGTCGGCTTGCTCTTCACCTTATTACTTCGCTTTGAAGACAACTTGCCTATATGGCTGGTAACTCTTGGAGCAGGTCTATTCGTATTATGTGGCGGTCCTTGGCTCTTTTATCTGTGGCTCCAGCAATAACCTTTAATATGCACCCGGCCTCGGTTCCCTCTGGCTGACCATCACACGATAAGAACGCGCCGCCCACGTAATCGGAATAAGCATCAAAACCGCAACATTGCGACTTGTGCCCCCCCTTTTTTCCTTTTGAGCTTCCCCCAGAAATGAACAGGGGCAGGTTTGAAACCCGCCCCTGCATGAGTTTAGAAAGAACGGTCGGAAGAAAACGTGTGCCCGCCCCGCCGCTCCGGAATCAGGAAGTTAGCGCCTGCTCGATGGCGATACTCTCCGGAAAGAGAATGTTGTTCTCTATGTGGATGTGGCGATGGACATCGTCTTCAAGCTCGGCCAGTTTGGCGTAAAGCACTTTGTAGGTATTGCAGGCGTCAGCCGGTGGCGTGTAGTTATTCGACAAACGTCGCAGAGTACGCAACAATTCGCCGGCATCATCGTGCTCGTGTTCCATCATCCGAATCGGATTTGCCACGGTGCCGAACGGCGGCGGCGCAATGATCTCCCCTTCGACTTGGGCATGTCCCAGCCGGCGCATGTAAGGAAAGAGGATGTGTTCTTCTTTCGGCAAGTGCGCCAGCAGTTCGTCTTTTAATGCGCGAAACACAGACAGGATTTCGATATTTTCGGGGTGGTTCTCGCCATGTACGCGGGCGACTTTGGTAGCGAATTCTTCGATGATCGGCAGCGTTTCGTAAAGGTACGCGTGATGGCTGTTTTCGACGTAATCGGCAAGCGCCGCCAACGGCCAGCGGTCAAAGCGTTCGACCCGCCCTGCCGGCGACATGTCAACACGAGCAAGCTCCGCTTGCAGGGCTTCGTAATCAACCTGATTTTTCTCACAGGCGCGGCGTACCGATTGTTTGCCGCCGCAACAAAAGTCGAGGCCGAAGGCTTTGAATACCTCGGCTTTGCGGTAATCGTGGGCGACCAATTCGCCGATGGTCGGCTCGGTGGAAGATGATGTGGAGAAGGTCATAAAAATCTCGAATGTTTAAACAAGTATTTATTGTACCCTTTAATTGGCGAAAAAGCCATACCGCTGCTTTCGGTAAGCGGCGAAAGCTCCAAAATAATGCCCCAGCAATGAAATAATGCAGGGCCATGATCGCGCGATCACGCCAGCAACGTCTCTGGACTCAACACCATTTGCCGCAGTTCCTGCTCAGTCGGCGGGTGCATCGGGTCGAACGAGATGTAACGCACATGCGCCGTTTGCAGGGCAAGTCTTTTGGCTTGATGCAGACGCGTCAGGCGTTCGTCAGCGGCGATGGCCGGATTTTCGAGATCAATCGCGGCGATGATGACCATATCACCGTCGCAAACAACAAAACTTACATCGAGATAAGCGATACGACGAAACGCCTCCAGCCACTTTTCATCCTCTCCTTCCGCCGTTAACTGAAAAAGGTCGAGCAGACGAACATGCGCCAGAACTTCGTGCTGCGGCACCGCTTTTTTCAAATGGTGAAAGGCGATGGTTTCGATTTTGCTCAAGAAACGCGGCTTCAATGTGTAAAAGCCGGGCTGTTCGGCGGACGACAGCAGCCGCACGGTCTCGCCCTCGGTCCAACCGGGCAACGATACCGTATCGGCGCCCATCAGCGACTGCATTTTTTCCATCTGCCTGGCGCGACGGACAAAACCGATGGTCGTAACCACCGCAAACGCCACTAGCGCCAACACAAAAATCCACGCTCCGACGCCGATATCCCCCATACCGCCTCCGTTTGCCGTTGAAAAGCACTCCATTAATGCTTGGAATAATTTTAATCCGTTTTATGCCAAACACAAACATTTTGTCAGACCATCACCTTCATTTAAAGTTCAACTGTTGCTTTCTCTTACGATCCCCTATACTTGCTTCTTTCGTGAGGTGCCCTGCGTCGTTCGACTTCCAGGGTGAAACGGGAACGCGGTCAAAGCCGCGGCTGCCCCCGCAACGGTAAGACGGTGTGGGCGATTCATCAGGCCACTGCGCTACGGCGTGGGAAGGCGAATCGTCAAAACCGGCAAGCCCGGAGACCGGCCTCATAGAACAGTGATCGTTGCGATGCGGAGGGCGTCGCCGAAGACTCAGGGCCGCGCTTTGTTGCACTTTGGCTGCCGCCTTAAAGCGGCTGTTTTAAGGTTGCCTGCTATTCGCGCAACCCTGATCTACGACTCCTCCGGTAGTACAACGATAAAACCATTTGCTTTGTTTGGAGGAGTCGATGTTCGTTTCGTTTGTTACCCCCTTTCCGTGGACGCCGGCTCGCGTTTTTCATCGTTGGCATTCAAACCTGGCAACCGCCGCCATCACAGGGCTGTTGTTTTCTTCTCTCACATGGGCGCAAGCTTCTCTCTCCCCCGTATCGGACGCCGAAGAGCCGTTGACGATCGTGATCACCACATCCCGAACGCCCATTCCGTTTGAGGACGCGCTTGCCGATCTTACGGTGATCAACGAAAAAGCCATCACCGAAAGCGGCGCTGCTTCGCTTCCCGATCTGCTGTCGCGCCAGCCCGGTATTGAAATTGCCCGCTACGGTGGCTCCGGCGCTGCCGCCGGCCTCTTTTTGCGTGGCGCCAACAGCGGTCACACATTGGTATTGATCGACGGCGTGCGCACCGCTTCGCTGTCCACTGGAACGTCTTCTCTTGAAGCCATTCCGCTGGCCGCAATCGAGCGCATCGAAATTCTGCGCGGCGCTGCCTCGATGTTGTACGGGGCCGACGCACTGGGTGGCGTTATTCAGATTTTCACCAAAAAGGCGTCATCAAAGCCGTTATCGCTGGCCGCCGAGGTCGCCTGCGGCACTTACCATGCTTGCACCGGCAACACCCAAGTATCCGGAATACACGGCCTCTTTCGCTGGGCTGTCGGCGCCGGCGCTGAGTACAGCCGCGGTTTCAACGCCATCACGAACCCTGATAATTTCAGCTACAACCCAGATCGCGACGGCTATCGCAACGACCATCAACACGCTTTGCTGGAGTTCGTTCCCAATAACGATCATCGCATCACCTTTGCTTACTTGCGCGACGCGATGGACGCACAAATCGACATGAGCCCCACCGACGACGACCGCACCCGAACGCAATTCTCCCAGACCCGGCTTGCCGGCTCGCACCGGTTGTCCGGCCTCTGGCAAGCCCGGTGGCAGCTTTCGGAAATGCTCAATGATTCACGGACATTGAGTTTCGGCGATACTTACCGCTACCGCTCGCGCGAACGTCAATACCTCTGGCAAAACGAAATCGATCTCACCACATGGGCCACCGGCAGTTCGTTGCTGCTTGCGCTCGAACGCGATGAACAGCGCCTTGACGGCACCACCGATTACGATGTGAACACACGCAACACCGATTCCGCCACCGGCAGTTACCGCTGGCGATACGACGATCACTCTCTGCAACTGTCCGGCCGCTACGATCATTCCTCTCAATACGGCGGCGAAACCAACGGCGGCGCAAGCTATGGCTATCGTCTCGCGCCCAACTGGCAACTGACCACCGGTATCGCCACTGCGTTCAAAGCGCCGACGTTTAACGATCTTTATTTTCCCGGTTATTCCAACCCCGACCTTGTACCGGAAAAAAGCCGCACCATCGAGGCCGGTCTGCGCCATACTGTCGCTCTGGGTGCGCTGCGCGGCGAATGGCGCGTGACCGCCTGGGATAATCGCGTTCGCAATTTGATCGTTTATACCTGCCATAACGCTGGCGTGTGCCGCCCCGAAAACGTTGATCGCGCGCAACTGCGCGGTGTCACCCTGGCTGCCGATTTCGATTTTTACGGCTTCGGGTTGACCGGGTCGATCGACCGGCAATCGCCGAAGAACGAAGAGACCGGTCGCTGGCTGCCGCGCCGCGCCCAAACGCATGGCAGCGTCGCTGTCAGCAAGACCGCCGGCGTGTTTTACAACGCCATCCATTTTGTCGCCAGCGGTGGTCGCTACGACGATGCTGCCAACACTGTGCGCCTCGGCGGCTACGGCGTCGTCAACCTCGTGACCGAATGGACGCCAACGTTCGCCGATAGCGCCGCGCTGACTTGGTTTGCTCGCGTCAACAACGTCTTCAACAAGAATTACCAGCTCGCCGCTGACTTCGCCACCGGCGGCATTCAACTTATGACTGGAGTTCGCGGGCGATGGTAGCAGGATGTGGTGGTGCGGCGCCCGTGTCATTCTCGGCGCTGCTTTCCTTCTATCCCGTTGATGACGCCCGCTGCATCATTGGAGTAAACTTGATGTTTGGACATTCCCTCGCGTTCCGGAACACCCTATGAAAAATTTGCTCTCTGTTGTTTCCATCATCGCGCTGACCGCTGTGGCTTTGACCGGTTGCGCCACCAAATCTGTCGATTCCGAAAAAACGCTGTCCCTGGTTTACGGCACCGTCGCCACCGAAGCACTTAATGGCGCCGACATCCCGCTCGAGGTCGGCCAGCAATTGGAAGTGCGCTTGCAAAGCAACCACTCCACCGGCCACCAATGGGTGCAGACTGAACCGATGCGCGGCATGCTGCGCGACGCCAGCCCACGTTACGAAGTCCCGCCGACGCCGGAAGGCGCAGAGCCGCGCGCCGGTATCGGCGGAACGGAAATTTTTTCATTCACTGCCGCCCGGCCGGGTGTACAGGTATTGGTGTTTGAATACCGGCGCTCTTGGGAAACCAGCCAGGAAGCCTCGAAGAGGATCTATTACCAGGTGATCATCCATTGATCTTGCCTGTCAAAGCACCACGCTTACCATCGGATGCGCCGTCAGCGCGCGATACAGCGTATCGAGTTGTTCTTTGCTCGTCGCGCGTATGGTTGCGGTCAACGACAGATAACGGTTTTCTTTGGAAAGGCGCATCTCCATTGTCGCCGGGTTGAAGTCCGGTGCATGAGCGACGACAATATCGGCGATGGCCTGCGCGAACCCTTCTGTATTTTTTCCCATCACCTTGATCGGAAAATCGCAGGGGAATTGCAGCAGTGACTCTTCAGAAACAGTTTCCGTCATTGTTTAATTCCTGTCGGACTTTGCCACGTTGGTATCAACGCTGCCGGAAATCCGAATCGTTTGCCCGGCTTGCAAGGCGCTGGCTTTTTTCAGATTATTCCAACGTTTCAGGTCGTCGACGCTGACGTTATAGCGCGGCGCTATATTAAACAACGTATCGCCTTTTTGTACTTTGTAATACTGCCCTTTGTTGTAGGCAACCTCCCGCGGTTCATCGCCGCCCGCTCGCGCCGGCGATGGTTTTTCCGCTGTCTGTTTTGCCGCGACTTGGGTCGGTATATTATGGGATACCCCGCCGGATACCAGTAAACTCTGCCCCACCCGTAATGCTTTGGCGTTCGCCAAATCGTTCCAACGCATCAAGTCCCGGACGCTGACCCGATAACGGGAAGCAATTCGCCCCAGCGTGTCGCCTTTCTGCACTTTGTAATACGTCGTGTGCGCCGCCATCGCAACGTGCGTACTGGCCGTATCCGGTGCCGCCGACGGCGACGTTGTATGCGCGGTATCGTTATACACTCCTCTATACACACGAATGTTCTTGCCGACGCGCAGATTCTTCGTGCTCTTCAAACCATTGAGCCGCATCAATTCTTCCACCGTCGTACCATGACGACTGGCAATCTGCGCCAATGTATCACCGCGCTTGACTTTGTAATACGACGCACGCCCGGACGGCACGGTGGTAAACACCGCTTTAGTGAGCGACGCTTCCGCCATCCGCGACGGCTGCTCCGCCGGCACCAGTAGCGTCACGCCTTCGCGAGCTTGAGCACGATGCCCGAGGCCGTTGACCGCCCGCAACGCTTCAAGCGACATGCCGAATTTATTGGCCACCTGCGCGAAGGTCTCGCCTTTTTGCAACCGGTAAGCCTGCCAGGTCACCAACGGCTGATCGGCCAGTTCCAGTTTCGACGCAAACAGTTCGGCTTTGTCGATCGGCAGCAGCAGCGTAAACTCGTCGGCCCCGGCGATTACCGGCCGGTTATGTTGCGGATTGAGCGCCAGAAATTCTTCTTTCGACATTTCAGCGAGCGACACCGCCTTGTTGACATCCATCCGCTTCTTCGTTTTCACCACTGTGAAATAAGGCGCGTCCGGCATATCGGCCAATTCGAGATTGTATTTTTCCGGGTCGCGAATGATATTCTTGACCGCCTGTAATTTCGGCAGATAATTGGTCGTTTCTTTCGGCAGCTTCAGTGCTTCATACGTTTCTGGCAGACCGCGGGCGCGGTTCTTCGTCTGCGCGCGGGCAACATTACCCTCGCCGCAGTTATAAGCTGCCAGCGCCAGTTGCCAATCGTTGAAATCACCGTACAGTTTTTGCAGATAATCAAGAGCCGAATCGGTTGCCGACAACACGTTGCGACGCTCATCGACCCACCAGTTCTGTTTCAGTCCGTAATTCTTGCCGGTGGACGGGATGAATTGCCAAATGCCAGAAGCGCTGCTGCTCGACAAAGCATTGGGATTGTAAGCGCTCTCGATCATTGGCAACAGCGCGACTTCCATCGGCATGTGCCGCGCCTGAACTTCGTGAACAATGTGGTAAAGGTACAGGCGGCTGCGATCAATCATTCGCGCGATGTAATCGGGACGGCTGCCGTACCACTGTTCCCATTTTTCGACCAGCGGCCCTTGTAGATCGGGAATGCCGTAACCGTTAACGATCACTTCCCACAAATCGGTTTCCGGCGGCGGCAATTGCTGCAATTCGGCTTGTTGCTCCTGCGTAAATACCGGCTCGTCGGGTTGCGTCGAAGTCTCGATAACGGGCTCCCTCACCTGCGCGTTTTCAGGCGGTGCGCCAATTTGCTCGGCCGCTTCGGCGGCGATGGGCGGCTGATTTTGAAGAGAAGCGCAGGAAGAAAGCGCTACGACCGTCAGGGCAACAAGACAACAACGGAACGACATGAACAGATAACGCAAAATAACCCCCGAAAAAACGCCCGTCCACCCTGAAGAGCGGCTGATTCTTAATGACAAAATATCCCGGATAGTAGGCGCACTATCGCCAGGCGTCAATATCAGCGAAAACTGTCTTTCCATGCCCGCAGTGCAGCGAAGGTTTCCGGCGCTGTTGTACATGGTAACCCGCTGTAAGCGTGCGCCGCCGCCCGCACCGCCGGAACGTCAACGCGCAAGAACGGATTGGTTGCCCGCTCTTCCGCCAGCGTCGATGGCACACTCGGTTTGTCGGCATCACGCAACGCCTGTACCGCCGCTATACGCGCGACCAGCACCGCATTATCCGGCTCGACCACGCGCGCGAAGCGCAGGTTCGACAACGTGTATTCATGCCCGCAATAGATGCGCGTCGCCTCCGGCAACGCCATCAGCACCGACAACGACTGCCACATCATCGTTGCCGTTCCCTCGAAAATACGGCCGCAGCCGGCGGCAAATAACGTGTCCCCGCAAAAAAGTGCGGTTTCCTCCGGCGTCTCGATCATGTAGGCCAGATGCCCCAATGTATGTCCCGGCACCGCCAGCACGCGACACGGCATTTGAAGGCCGGGCAGCATCAACGTTTCGCCGCCGCACAATGGCATTGTGCGCGCCGGAATTTTCTCATTTTCCGGGCCATAGACCGACGCTGGACAACGCGTTATCAATGTCGCATTGCCGCCGACATGATCGGCATGATGATGCGTGCACAACACCGCAGACAAGGTCAGATTCAACGCATCAAGCTGCTCCAGCAACGGCGCTGCATCGCCGACATCCACCGCCACGGCATAGTGGCCATCGTGAACCAGCCAAATAAAGTTGTCGGTAAAAGCGCAGACAGGGATAATCTCGATCATGAGCGCATCATCGGACTTGCCGCCGGACATGTCAACCTCACCGTCAACCGCAAACCCGCCACCACCGCCGGAAGCGCCGCATGGCTGGCAGACGCCGCTCGGGCAATACCTGCTGGCTCGCGAGCAAGCCTGGTTTGATCGTACGGTCCCCGATCTCTTCGGTTTTTATGCGCTGCAAATCGGATTGCCGCAACAACCGCTGCTGGCGCAATCACGCATTCCGCACCGCTGGACGCTCGATTTCGATCCACCTGCCAAGGTTCGCGCTGATCCGCATGCCCTACCGCTGCCTGATGACGTGATGGATCTGGTCGCAATGCCGCACGCACTCGAATTTACCGATGACCCGCATCAACTGCTGCGCGAAGCTTATCGCGTGTTACGCCCGGAGGGCCGCCTGTTAATCGTCGGTTTCAATCCTTATTCGCTGTTCGGCATGTGCCAGCGTTTCAACAAAGACCGACAGCCGCCGTGGAACGGCCGCTTTCTAAGTGCCTACCGCATCAAGGATTGGCTGGCGCTGCTCGGTTTCGATATCATCGGCGGCGGTTTTGATGTTTACGCCCCTCCCTTTACGCGCGCCCACTGGCTTACCCGCTGCGATGTCATCGAAAAAGCGGGCGACCGCTGGTGGCCAATCGCTGGCGGCGTCTATTTCCTGCATGCCGTCAAAAAAGTAGTCGGCATGCGCGTGATTACCCCGGTGTGGCAACGCAACGCCCGTCGCAAAAACTGGGCGGCCGCGCACAAAACGCCGCAAGGACAAGAAAAACGCTTCTAATGAACCGCAAAGAGCGCAAAGAAATTCTCGCGCAAGGAACACGGAGGCCGCAAGTGCGCGCTCTTTCAAGGGAAAGGTTGAGGTAGGGATGGTTTTTCGTCCCCCTTTTCCACAAGTGAGAGGGGGTATTTTTCTCCACGCCTCTGCGCGAACCGGTTTTCTGATCCCTGGTTCCAGGCCTTTGATACCTGTTCTATGCGCCCTTTGCGGTTAAAATAAAATAATCATGACCCGTATCGTTGAAATCTATACTGACGGCGCCTGTAAAGGTAATCCCGGCCCCGGCGGTTGGGGCGCGTTGCTTGTTTTCGGCGAAGCCCGCCGCGAACTTTTCGGCGGTGAAGCGCATACCACCAACAACCGGATGGAATTGCTTGCCGCTATTGAAGCTCTCGCCGCGCTGACCCGTCCTTGTGTTGTGCGGCTTTATACCGATTCCAGTTATGTCAAGAACGGTATTGAACAGTGGATTCACGACTGGAAAAAAAAGGACTGGAAAAGAGGAAAGAACCCGGTCAAGAACATCGACCTCTGGCAAGCGCTCGACCGCGAAGCGTCCCGCCATCAGATCGAATGGCATTGGGTCAAAGGACACGCGGGCCACCCCGGTAATGAACGCGCCGACGCGCTCGCCAATCAGGGCATCGAAACCGTTCGGGCAAAGTCCGCGAAATAAGCGATTGGCGCGAATGTTGTATTATTGCAGCACCCCGGTCGAAAGCGCGCTCCTTCTGTCCGGCTTGCGCTGATCGGTGTAAAGTGGAAAGCCGCATATCCTTCTATCCGAACAAGCGGCGCCGTTTCTTCAGGGAGGAAGGATTGTTCATCGTCGTACCGTTTTTCGGAGGTCGGTTATGGCAGCAACTCGCTTTGATCTATCGCATCCGCCGTTTGATCTGCTGACGTCAGCAGAAGCGGCCGCGTTGTCGGCTTCTGCCGATGTTTTGTTTTTCTGCGACGATCAGCTCATACTCCCGGCTGGCGGCACGGTTGATTCCCTTTACCTGGTGTTGAAAGGACTGGTGCGCGAGATGGCCGGCGAAGAAATCGTCGGCGTGTACAGCGAACATGAAACATTCGACTGCCGTGCGCTGGCGACGGGAAAAACCATCCACAGATTCGAGGCGCACGAAGAGGCGCTGCTGTGTACATTCCCCAGACAGGAAGTCCTGGCGTTGACGGAAAAGAACCCGGCTTTCGGCGCTTATTTCTTTGCGACGGTGTCCAACAAGTTTGGGCAGTTGGCGCAAAAACGGGATCGTCGGGAATGGCAAAACCTTTTCACGGCGAAAATCAGCGATGCTGGCTTCCGGAAGCCGGTGTTTATCAACGCAACGGAAACAGTCGCCGACGCGGCGAGGCTTATGAAAGCGCAGCGCTGCCGTTCCGTATTCGTCCGCGACGGTGAAAAAATCGGGCTTTTTACGACTGGCGATTTTCGTGACATCGTCGCGAACTCCGTTCCCAATACAACGCCGTTAGGAGAGCGCGCGCAATTTTCGCTGTTGAGCTGCGATAAGGACGATTATCTTTTCAATGCGCTTCTTCTGATGACGCGGCAAAATATTCATCGTATCGTCGTCACGGAGAATGAAGCCCCGGTCGGCGTACTGGCGCAGGTTGACCTTCTTTCTTATTTTTCCAACCATTCTCATTTGATTTCGCAACAATTAGAAATGGCTTCGTCTGTCGGTGATCTCGTCCGGGTAGCACAGGATATGGAAGCATTGGTGGAATCGCTGGCGACACAAGGTATGAAAATGCCGCAACTGGCGCGCTTGATTCAGGTGTTAAGCACGCGGTTGATGTCGCGCCTTTGGCAGATGGTGGCGTCTCCTGCTGTTTTTGCCGGCAGCGCGTTGCTGGTTTTAGGCTCCGAAGGGCGCGGCGAGCAGATTCTGAAAACGGATCAGGACAATGCGCTGATCCTCGCTGACGGACTGGATGAAAACGAAGTTGCGCAAGCCGCTGATCATTTCACAGAACACATGCTTCGATTGGGCTATCCACTTTGTCCGGGCGGAGTCATGATAAGTCGGCCCGGTTGGCGACAAACGGTGCAGGAATGGATTCGAACACTTCAACATTGGGCAATGCAGTCACAGGGCGATGCGCTGATGAATCTGGCCATTTTCCTCGATGCGGAAACAGTCAGCGGCCCGCCCGCATGGCTGGCGGTATGCCGCGACGCCTTGCGCGCCGGCTTGCCCGACGACGATACCTGGTTCGCGCGAATGGCGCGCCCTGTCGAGCAATTCCCGAATCAGAAAGCGGAGGGCGGTTTCTGGAAGCAGTTGCTCAACCGCGAAGAAAGCGCGCGGCTGGATCTCAAAAAAGCCGGCGTTTTCCCGTTGGTACACGGTATTCGTATTCTGGCGCTGGAGACGAACGTCATGGCAACCAATACGTTTGATCGCCTCAATGCGCTGGTATCAAAGAACGTTTTGAAGAAAACGCTGGCCGACGATATTTCGGAGTCGCTGGCTTTTCTGATGCGCTTGCGCCTGGATGCCGGGCTGGAGTCGTTGCGCATCAAGAAAGGTTTAAGTAACGAGATAGATACGGCGTCGCTTTCGACGCTGGACCGGGATTTGCTGAAAGATGCGCTGCTGGTGGTGAAGCGGTTCAAGCAGATGATCAACCAGCGCTATCACCTCGACAGGTTCTGATATGCACGGAAAGCTATGGCAAAACTGGCGGCACCTCTGGCGAATGCGTCGCCTGCAAGAACCCTACCGCTCGTTGTTGAGTGAGGATGACGGCGTTTTGGTCAGCATTGATTGCGAGACCACCTCGCTTAAAGTCAAAGAAGCCGAGCTTTTGTCGATCGCGGCCGTTCGCATCGAAGGACATCGCCTTTGCGTCAAAGACGCGTTTTATACTTTGATCAAGCCGCAGCGGGCGCTCGACCATCAAAATGTTCGGGTGCACGGGCTGCGCCCGCGCGATATTGACACGGGTCTGCCGCTACAGGATGCCTTGCAGAAATTTCTCCACTTCATCGGCGGCAGAACGCTGCTTGGTTATTATCTTCAATACGATGTTGCGGTGCTGAACAAGCATCTTCGCCCGGTGCTGGGAGCGGCCTTGCCCAACCGCGAGGTCGAAGTCTCCGGTTGTTATTACGACTGGCGGTTCGCCGATTATCCCGATGGCTATATTGACCTGCGCTGGGAGGCCATCACCAAAAACCTTCATGTTCCCGCACTTCCGAGGCACGACGCGCTGAACGACGCGATCACGGCTGGTATGGTGTATCTGGCGCTGCAGTCGCGGGGTTACGGCATATCGTCGGCACCCATACCGCCTCCCTCCCCAAAGCCTCCCGACCAAAGCCCATAGAAAAAGCGTATTACTAAAGCATCATTTATAAAAATACCTCTACACAAAGTAGAGGTATTTATCCGGCTGAGCAAAACCTTTTTCGTAAAAACAAACACTTGTCGTAAGGCTGTACCATGCGCGCAACAAGTAATTGCCCTGCTTTTTCTGTGGATAAAAAAATTAGTTGCCGCCGCTATTTCATTGTTCAAAAAACCTGTTAGTCTATCTGCGGGTTAACCCATCATTAACAAGGAGGAAACAAATGGCCTCGGAATTAACGCGGCGGATTCAACAAAACTCCCAGTATCAGCAGTTGCTCAAAACGCGCGATACCTTGGGTTGGTTTCTGACCATTCTGGTTTTTTTGGCTTACTACGGCTTTATTCTGGTAATCGCCTTTGACAAATCGCTGTTTGCAGCACCTATTGCAGACGGAATGACCACCACCTGGGGAATACCCGCAGGGTTCGGCGTCATTTTGTTGACAATTATTGTGGTGGCGATCTATGTCAACAAGGCTAACCGGGATTTCGATCGCACAGTGAAGGAAATTCTTGAAAAAGAGGTGAAATCATGAGAGTGATGATGCAAAGAGTTTCCTTGCAAGCGAAAGCCTTCAGGGGGATTGGGTTAAACGCGGCCGCCTTGCTGGCGACCATCCTGCCCGGACTGTGTTGGGCGGCAGGAACGATTGAAGAAACACAAAAGCAGGCGACCAACTGGACAGCAATCATCATGTTCTTTGTGTTCGTCGGGGCGACGCTGCTGATTACCAAATGGGCGGCATCGCGTACCCGTTCGGCAGCGGACTTCTATACAGCCGGCGGCGGCATCACCGGCTTCCAGAACGGTTTGGCGATCGGCGGCGACTACATGTCGGCAGCGTCCTTTCTGGGGATTTCCGCAGCGGTGATGGCGACCGGCTTTGATGGTTTGATTTATGCGATCGGTTTTCAGGTGGGTTGGCCGTTGATCACCTTCCTGATGGCAGAACGGTTGCGTAACCTGGGACGGTTTACCTTCGCTGACGTGCTGGCCTACCGGCTCAAGCAGACGCCTATTCGGGTCTTCGCGGCGTCGGGAACGCTGGTAGTGGTGTTGTTCTACCTGATTGCGCAGATGGTAGGCGCGGGACAGCTTATTAAACTGCTGTTCGGTCTGGATTACATCTACGCCGTCATTATCGTCGGCGCGTTGATGATGATCTATGTATTGTTCGGTGGGATGACCGCAACGACCTGGGTGCAGATCATCAAAGCGTGTATGCTGCTCGGCGGCGCGACGTTTATGGCGTTCATGGTCTTGTGGAACTACGGCTTCAGCCCGGAGAAACTCTTTACGGCTGCGGTCGATGTCAAGAAGAGCGCGTCGATCATGGGACCGGGCGGATTCGTCAAAGACCCCATCTCCGCGATTTCCCTGGGGATAGCGCTGATGTTCGGTACGGCCGGCCTGCCGCACATCCTGATGCGTTTCTTCACCGTACCTGACGCCAAACAGGCAAGAAAGAGCGTGCTGTGGGCGACGACCTGGATCGGTTATTTCTACATCCTGACCTTCATCATCGGCTTTGGCGCTATCGTTTTCGTCAGCAAGAATCCTGACTACCTCGACGCGAACGGCGTGTTGCGCGGCGGCGCCAATATGGCTGCTGTGCATCTGGCCAATGCGGTCGGCGGCAATGCCTTCCTCGGCTTCATGTCGGCAGTGGCTTTCGCGACGATTCTTGCCGTGGTGGCAGGGCTGACGCTTTCCGGCGCCTCGGCAGTGTCGCACGACTTGTATGCGTCGGCGATCAAGAAGGGGACGGCTACGTCGCAACAAGAGCTGCGGGTCTCCAAATTAACCACCGTTGTTCTCGCCGTCATTGCAATCTTCCTCGGCGTGGTGTTCGAGAAACAGAACGTTGCCTACATGGTGGCGCTGGCCTTCACGATCGCGGCGTCGGCCAACTTCCCGGCATTGTTCCTCTCGATCCTGTGGAAGGGATGCACGACCAAAGGCGCGGTTATCGGCGGTTTCATCGGCCTGATCTCGGCGTTGGTGATGACCGTGCTGTCAGCGGCTGTTTGGGAAGCGACTTTGGGTAATCCCAAAGGCAGCGCACCGTTCCCCTACACCTCAGCGGCGATCTTCTCCATGCCGTTGGCGTTCTTAAGCATCTGGATCATTTCGCTGCTTGATCGCAGCGGCCAGGCGCAGCAGGAACGGGAAGCCTTTGAAGATCAGAAGGTTCGTTCGGAAACAGGGCTGGGCGCGTTCAAAGCAGCGATGCATTGAACACGTCACTGCGTCAGCATTGGCTGATGCAGCATCACAGACTGTTAGTAGTGCCCAAAAGCCGCTCCGTGAAAACGGAGCGGCTTTTTCATGTCCGTGCGCCTAACCGCCATCATCCATAATCGTAATGTGGTATTTGCCGCGCGACACTCAATAGCTCAAGACACTCCTAACTCGCTATGGAAACAACCATACCGGAAGTGGTGCTATCGCGGGCTTGCGCGCAATGCCATCATGGTGCATGATGCCGCCTTGCCTGTTGCGCGCTGCACAGCGCGACACCGGGTCTTTCTGTCTTGCTTACGTTTTCGTCCTTATAGAAGGAGTACCATGAACTATCAGCACATCAAAGTCCCCGCCGGCGACAAAATTACTGTCAACGCCGATTTCTCTCTCAACATCAGCAACCATCCGATCATCCCCTATATTGAAGGCGACGGTATCGGCGTCGATATTTCGCCGGTTATGATTCAGGTCGTCGATGCAGCAGTGCACAAAGCCTACGGCGGCAAACGCAAGATCAGTTGGATGGAAATCTATTCCGGTGAAAAAGCGACGCACGTTTACGATAAAGACACCTGGTTGCCGGATGAAACATTGCATGCATTAAAAGAATACGTTGTGTCGATCAAAGGACCTTTGACCACGCCGGTCGGCGGTGGTATCCGCTCGCTCAACGTGGCGTTAAGACAAGAGCTGGATTTGTATGTGTGTCTGCGACCGATCCGCTATTTCAAAGGCGTACCGTCACCGCTTAAAGCGCCTGAAAAAACCGATATGGTGATCTTTCGTGAAAACTCGGAAGACATTTACGCAGGCGTCGAATGGCAGGAAGGGACGCCGCAAGCGAAAAAAGTGATCGAGTTCTTCCAGAAAGAAATGGGCGTCAAGAAAATTCGCTTTCCGGGAACGTCCGGGATCGGCGTCAAACCGATCTCGCGCGAAGGTACCGAACGGTTGGTGCGCAAAGCGATTCAGTACGCCATCGACAACGACAAGCCGTCGGTGACGCTGGTGCACAAAGGCAACATCATGAAGTTCACCGAAGGCGCGTTCCGCGATTGGGGCTATGCGCTGGCGCAAAAAGAGTTCGGCGCGCAACTGATCGACGACGGCCCGTGGTGCCAATTCAAGAACCCGAAAACCGGCAAGGAAATCGTGATCAAGGACATGATTGCCGATGCGTTCCTGCAACAAATCCTGTTGCGGCCGGCCGAATACAGCGTGATCGCCACCATGAACCTGAACGGCGATTACATTTCCGACGCGCTGGCGGCGCAAGTCGGCGGTATCGGTATCGCGCCGGGCGCCAATTTGTCGGACTCGGTGGCGATGTTTGAAGCGACGCACGGAACAGCGCCGAAATACGCCGGAAAAGATTACGTCAACCCCGGTTCGATCATCCTTTCGGCGGAAATGATGTTGCGCCACATGGGCTGGTTTGAAGCAGCCGACCTCATCATTGAAGCGATGGAAAAAGCAATTCAGGCAAAGCAAGTGACCTACGATTTCGCGCGACTGATGGAAGGCGCCACACAAGTCTCATGCTCAGGCTTCGGAAAGGCAATGATCGAGCGGATGTAATCAGGCATCAGAAGTCGGGAATCAAGTATCAGAAAAACTTCACTCCACGCGAAGGCTCAGAATGTAAAGGGTGGGTTTCAAACCCGCCCTTTACTTTGTTGAAAGCCCCACCACAGGCATAAAGCCCTCCTTTTCTAGGAGAGGGTTGGGGTAGAAAGAGGGTTAGAACTATAATCCGGCAATACCGCAAACCAAAAAACCTTAAGCCCACGTGCCCTCCCTGGAACAATGCACAATCGTAAAGCCCTGGGCCTCGCCATACTGGCGCTGATCACGCTGACACTGATCTGGAGTTCCAACTGGACAGTGGTGAAGTGGGTGCTTCCCTTCGTCGGCGCGCTCGACTTCGCAGCGCTGCGCTGCGTTCTTGGCGCATTGCTGCTGCTGATCCTGCTGCCGCTGTCGGGACGCTCGCTGAAGCCGCCGCCCTGGCGCCCTGTACTGTGGATCGGGCTATTGCAGACAGCCGGGATGGCCGGGCTGTCACAACTGGCGTTAATCGCAAGCGAGGCAGGCAAAACAGCCGTGCTCGTCTATACCATGCCCTTCTGGGTGATCCTGCTGGCGGCGCTGTTTCTCAACGAAAGACCGCGTTTGCCCCAGTACGCCGCTATCGCGATTGCGGCAATCGGCATGCTGTTCGTCATCCAGCCCTGGCGATGGCAGGGAACATTGCTGAGTTCCTTGCTGGCAGTAGCCTCAGGTGCATCCTGGGCGGCAGGATCGGTCATCGCCAAACGCGCCTTCCGCCATCAATCGGTTGACCTGCTCAGCCTGGTGGCCTGGCAAATGGCTGTCGGCGCAGCGGCATTGGCGGTACTGGCGATCATCACCCACGAAACGCCGATCATCTGGTCGTCGTATGTGCTGCTGGCGTTGGGCTATAACGCCATACTGGCAACAGCGCTGGCCTGGGCCTTATGGTTGTTCATCCTGCGCGTATTGCCGACCGGCGTGGCTGGGCTTTCGACCTTGATGGTGCCGGTGATGAGCGTGATGTGGGCCTGGTGGCTGCTGGGCGAAAAGCCCGACAAAGCGGAAGGGGTCGGAATCGGGCTGATTCTGCTGGCGCTGGTGCTGATCGGTGCACCGGAACGACCATGGGCAACAGCGCGACACTTACTGCGTTTAAAAAACTGGTTTCGATCACTTACCTGATATTTCATCAGCACTTCGACGCGAAGGAGTCGGTTGCTCTGTTTGTCGTTGGCGTAGATGTGTTGTTCGCCGTTGGTGGTCTTCGCCGTGCGGTTGCCGGTGGCGTCGTAGGTG
>WQUA01000009.1 GCA_009786025.1 Pseudomonadota bacterium
CGGTTGGTGGAACGGGGTATGCTCAGCAGCGAAGAAGGTGCTGACAGCATAACGTTATGCAAGGCGTAGCCATGCGACATCTTTGCATTTGTACTATTTGACGCTTTGGGCGTTTTCCCGACAAAACACACGGCCTGTAATGGGCCGTGTGTTTTTTTGGACTCCTTTCACTCGCCCCGACCTTCCATTGTCTGTAGTGATTTTTATCAAGAATGACGGCGAAGCCGATTCCTGATACCCTGCTGCCGATATGTTTGCCGTTCTCGTCCATCAATTTTTTCTTGCAGCGCCACTTTTTCTGCTGGTGTTCATCGGCTACGGCCTGGTGCGCTGGGGGCGATGGCCCAAGAGTGTTTCCGATGCGCTGACCCGCTTCGTGTTTTCGTTGGCGTTGCCGGCATTTTTGTTTCGGACCATGAGCGATTTTTCCTCGTTGCCGCCGGTCGACAGCCGTTTATTGATCGCTTTTTTCGGAAGTTGCCTTATCGTTTTCGCCGTCGGCCGCCTCGTTGCCGCCTGGATTTTTAACCTTGATGGTGTGGCTTCGTCGGTTTTCGCACTGGGCGGCGTCTTCTCCAACAACGTATTGCTCGGTCTGCCGCTGGCCAAACTGTTGCTCGGCGAGGCTTCCGTGCCTTCGGTCGCGTTGGTGCTGGTGTTCAACGCGCTGATTCTGTGGACGCTTGTAACGATCTCGGTCGAATGGGCGCGCCACGGCAGTTTTTCGCTGACCGGGTTTCGCTTGATGGCGAAAAATGTTCTCACCAATCCGATCGTCGCCGGTATTCTTGCCGGCTCGGCGTTCGGACTGACCGGCCTGCCGCTGCCGATGTTGATCGGCGAGCCGCTGTCGATGATTGCGCAGGCCGCCGCGCCAATGGCGCTGATCGTACTTGGGATGGGGCTCGCCGAATACGATGTCCGTCAGGGTTGGCAACAAAGCCTCGCCATTTGCGCATTGAAACTCGCTGTTCAACCGCTGGTCGTCTGGGGACTGGCGTGGTTGTTGGGATTGCCTACAATGGAAACACGCGTCGTCGTTCTTCTGGCGTCGTGCTCGGTCGGCATCAATGTTTATCTGATGGCGCGGCAGTTTCAAACGATGCAGGCGCCGGTCGCCACCAGCCTCGTCCTTTCCACCCTGCTCGCGGCGTTTACCACGCCACTGATTTTGACACTGTTGGGAGCATATACATGATTCTTTTTCTCACCGTCGCCGTGGTTCACCTTGTGGCGTTGATGAGCCCGGGACCTGATTTCTTTTTCGTTTCGCAAACTGCCGCGCGGTTGACGCGACGCAACGCGCTCTGTGGCGTGCTGGGCATTGTGCTGGGAATTGCGGCCTGGGCAGCGATCGCACTCCTCGGCCTTCACCTGCTGCTGCAACAAATGGTCTGGCTGCACGAAGGCATTACCATCGTGGGCGGCCTTTATCTGTGTTGGCTGGGATGGCTGATGTGGCGACCAACGCTGAAACGCGCCACCGCGCCGCCACCGAAAATCACCGTCGAAGAAGCTCTCGCTTCCGATGCGCTCATCACTTCTACCGGAAATTTCAAAACATTTTTACGCGGTCTATTGGTCAATCTGTCCAATCCGAAGGCGCTGGTTTATTTCGGCAGCGTTTTCTCGTTGTTCGTCGGCCCCAATGTCGAGACCAGCGCGCGTTGGGGTATTTTTCTGTTGGTCGTTGTCGAATCTTTGTTGTGGTTCGTCTTTGTCGTCGCCGTCTTCGGGCTTCCTCCCGTCCGTCGTTTCTATCAACGCGCCGCCGGGTGGATTGATCGCGCCGCCGGTTGTTTGTTCATCGGTTTCGGGTTGCGGCTTATTTTTTCGAAGGTGTGATTGAAGTTTGCATGCCGGTGTGCGAGGGAAAGCGTTTAACCGCAAAAAGCGCAAAGAAAACTTCCGCTTTCGCGAGGATAACGAGCAAGGGGTATTCGTTGTGCTTCGCCCGACACACGATGCTCGAGGCGCCCGCCCCTATTCCTCTTTCTTTTTCTTCGTTGACCGCCGTCGCCCGGTCGTCGCTCCCGGACTGCTCTCTTTCACACTCCCCTGATCGACATGGGTTTCCGCTTGTTTCGCCCGCTTCATCAGCAGCGCCGGCACCGGCCTTTGCTTTGACGCCAAGCCGCGTCCCAATGCCGCAAGATGTTGGCGCACCAGCGCGGCGCTTGGCGGCGGCGTTCCGCTCTTCGCCGAAGGGCGCGCCGGTTTTTTCGGCAGCGGTTGATCGGGATTTTTGGCGTAAGCCGCTTCGCGCTCTTCCTGGCGCGATCTCCCTTCACTGCCCGCTTCGTTTCCTGTTGCACGCTCGGCCGGCAGATTGCCGCTCTTGCGGGTTCTGCGCTCGGCCGATGAGCCGCTGCTTCTGCGGGTTGACCGTTCGGGCGTCGGATGATCGCTCTTGCTTTCATGCGACGCAGTGCGACGCGGCGCTTCCAGCACGCCCGCTTCAACTTCGACGCGCTCGATTTTTTTGCGAATCAGTTTTTCGATTTCGGCGAGGTATTTTTCCTCGTCGGGCGACACCAGCGAGATCGCTTCGCCTTCAGCGCCGGCGCGACCGGTACGGCCAATTCGGTGGACGTAATCTTCGGGCACGTTCGGCATTTCGTAATTAATCACGACCGGCAACTCTTCAATGTCGAGGCCACGCGCCGCCACGTCGGTCGCGACGAGTATTTGCGTTTTGCCTTCCTTGAATTTTTCCAGCGAGGCGATACGCGCCGATTGCGTTTTGTCGCCGTGGATCGCCTCCGCCGCCAGCCCGGATTTTTCAAGCAGCCGCGCCAGCCGCGACGCACCGTGTCGTGTGCGAACGAAGCACAGGGTTTGCCACAGGTTGCGCGATTTGACGAGATGTTCGAGCAGAGCGCGCTTTTGGTCAGACGGGCAATGGTAGGCGCTTTGTTTGACGGTTTCAGCGGCCGCGTTGCGACGTGCTACTTCGATCAATTTCGGCGCTTTCAGCATGTCCTCGGCGAGTTTTTTGATGTCCGCCGAGAAGGTTGCTGAGAACAGCAAACTTTGCCGCTCTTTCGGCAGGAGTCTCATGATCCGCCGGATGTCGGGAATAAACCCCATGTCGAGCATCCGGTCGGCTTCGTCGAGCACAAGAAATGTCACTTGCGACAGCGACACGCTTTTTTGTTCGAGATGATCGAGCAAACGCCCTGGCGTCGCCACCAGAATTTCGACGCCGGCCTTGACCACCGGAGTTTGCTGTTTGATATTGACGCCGCCGTAAACCACTGTCGAGCGTAATCCGGTGTATTTGGCATACGTTTGTACCGATGCTTCGACCTGGATCGCCAATTCGCGGGTCGGCGTCAGCACCAGCGCCCGCACCGGATGCCGCGCCGGCGACAGGCTGGTATTGGCATACGGCATCAATTTGTGCAACAACGGCAGGGTAAAACCGGCTGTCTTGCCGGTACCGGTCTGGGCGCCGCCCATCACATCATGTCCCGCCAAAATCACGGGAATGGCCTGCCGCTGGATCGGCGTCGGCGTCGTATAACCCGCTTCTCCAACCGCCTTCAGCACCTCCGGGCACAACCCCAGCTCGGCAAAACTCATATCACTCAACGAAACATCCTCCTGAATCAATGACGTAACTATACCGGAAACCGTCGGGAAACTGAAAAAAGCTGCCGCGATTCCGGGAAAAAATGATACATTTGCGGCCTTTCGTACGTTAAAGCTCCTTTTTGGCGCTCCGGCGCCTCTTTCTCCGGGTCCCCGGTCATCGCGGTTCTCCGATTATTCAATAGAATTATATTTATGCCTTCCCGTCAGTTACGCAACATTGCCATCATCGCGCACGTCGATCACGGCAAAACCACGCTGGTCGATAAACTGCTCGTCCAGTCCGGCACTTTCGCCAAACATCAAACCGTCGGCGAGCGGGTGATGGACAGCAACGACATCGAGCGCGAGCGTGGCATTACGATCTTCTCGAAAAACTGCGCGATCCGCTACGGCGATGCGCGCATCAACATCGTCGATACGCCTGGCCACGCCGATTTCGGCGGCGAAGTTGAACGCGTATTGGGCATGGTCGATGGCGTGCTGTTACTGGTGGACGCGGTTGAAGGGCCGATGCCGCAAACGCGCTTCGTCACGATGAAAGCGCTACGCCAACATCTGCGCCCCATCGTCGTCGTCAACAAAGTAGATCGCCCCGGCGCGCGCCCCGAATGGGTGGTCAATCAAACTTTCGATTTGTTCGACCGCCTCGGTGCGGCCGAAGCGCAACTCGATTTCCCGGTGATCTACGCTTCGGCGCTGAACGGCTGGGCGACTACTGATATTCAAGCCGTCTATTCCGGCGAAGCCGCCAAGGGCGACATGCGCCCACTCTATGAGGCCATTCTGGTGCATGTGCCGGCTCCCGAAGGCGATCCCGACGGATCGTTGCAGTTTCAAATCAGCTCGCTCGATTACTCGTCGTACATCGGCAGGCTCGGCATCGGCCGCATCCGCCGTGGTCGTTTGCGCCCCAACCAGGAAGTGATCGCGTTGACGCCGAACGAAGCGCCGATACGTGCCAAAATCTCGCAAGTGCTCGGCTTCTCCGGCCTCGATCGCGTACCGATTGAGGAAGGCGAAGCCGGCGACATCGTGCTGGTCAGCGGTATCGACAACCTTTCGATCGGCACCACACTGGCTGATATTGCCGAACCCGAAGCGCTGCCACCGATTGCGATTGACGAGCCGACGTTATCGATGCAATTTCAGGTCAACACCTCGCCGCTCGCCGGCCGCGAGGGGAAATACGTGACCTCACGCAATATCCGCGACCGTCTGCACAAAGAGATGCTGACCAACGTCGCGTTGCGCGTTGAGGACACCGAAGACACCGATGTATTTCTGGTCTCGGGGCGCGGCGAATTACATTTGACGATTCTGATCGAGAACATGCGCCGCGAAGGTTATGAGTTGGCCGTATCAAGACCGCGCGTCGTTTTGCGCGAGATTGACGGTGTCACTTGCGAGCCTTATGAATTTCTGTCGGTCGATGTCGAAGATTCGCATCAGGGTGGCGTGATGGAAGTGCTCGGCCCGCGCCGTGGTGAAATGGTGCACATGGAATCCGATGGCCGGGGCCGTACCCGGATTGATTACCGGATTCCGGCGCGCGGTTTGATCGGTTTTCAAGGCGAATTCCTGAATCTGACGCGCGGCACGGGCATCATGAGCCACGTTTTCGACAGCTACGCCCCCGTCAAAGGGGACATTCCCGAACGTCGTAATGGCGTATTGGTCTCGCAAGAAGAGGGTGACGCCGTCGCCTACGCACTGTGGAACTTGCAGGAGCGCGGACGTATGTTCGTCTCGCCCGGCGATAAATTGTATGAAGGAATGGTGATCGGCATCCACAGTCGCGACAATGATCTGGTCGTCAATCCGATCAAAGGAAAAAAACTCACCAATGTTCGCGCTTCCGGCAAGGACGACGCCGTCCTGCTGACGCCGCCGATCAAACTCACCCTCGAATACGCCGTCGAATTCATCGCCGACGACGAACTGGCCGAAATCACGCCACAATCCATTCGTATCCGCAAGCGCTTTCTGAAAGAGCACGAACGCAAACGCGCTTCGAGGGAAACATCCGGGTAAGACAAGCATCAGCGGCCAGCTTTCAAAAATCAAAAAGGCATCGCATCACCGCATCATTCCACACCGAGATGTGTGTGGCATCGCCGCATGTAACAGCCGTGTCGCCCGACCCTCCTCTCGTTCCCATCCGTGCGAGAAAAGCCCCTGCGCAACAAGCCGCCAGGTGGGCAAAGCGCTGTCCGAGCATCCGGGTGTAAGCTGTCGGGAACGCGCGAACCCCGAGATTGCGGCTCGTGCATCCCGCGGGTATGACATCCGGAATCTTGCGGAGACTTGGAGCGCACGAAGAACTTCAACGACGTTGTTAAAAAAACCGGGCGTTTTGTGTTAAAATCCGCCAGAACAACTATCAGAAATGGGCTGTCCACAGCCCATTTTTTTTTCACGCGATTTGGTAAATTGAATTTGAATATCGGCGAACTTCTGGAAACGACGTTGCCCGCATTGGGCTTCGAGCTGGCAGATTGGGAAATGTCTCCCAAAGGCCGGACGATTCGCGTCTTTATTGACACGCCGGAAAATACGACTTCGGGAGTGACCGTCGATGATTGCGCTGCGGTCAGTCATCACTTGTCGCGCCTTTTCGCCGTCGAAAATATTGATTACGACCGCTTGGAAGTCTCGTCGCCTGGCCTCGACCGCCCTCTCAGGAAACTGGCGGATTTCGTCCGCTTTGCCGGCTCCGAGGCGCAACTAACGCTGCGCGAGCCGATCGAGGGCAGTCGCAAAATGAAAGTGCTGTTGTGCGGCGTCGAAAGCGATCGGGTGCTAACCGAACGCGCCGGCGCAACATTGGCAATTGAGCATCACCAAATTGAACGGGCGCGGCTCGTTCCCAAGTTAGAGTGGAGAAAAGCAAAATGAACCGTGATTTGCTGCTTCTGGCGGATGCGCTGGCACGCGAGAAAAACGTGCCGCGCGAAATCGTATTTGCGGCGCTGGAATTTGCGCTGGCTTCGGCGACCAAAAAACGCTTCAAGGAAGAAGTCGATGTGCGCGTAGTCATCAACCGCGACACCGGCGACTATGAAGCGTTCCGGCGCTGGACGGTTGTTCCCGATGAAGAACATGAAGAGCCATCTCGACAAATCGCCATGACCGACGCCATCGAGCAGGGAAAAGAACTCCATATCGGCGACATCGTCGAAGAGCCGCTGGAGGCCGCCGAATTCGGTCGCATCGGCGCACAGGCGGCCAAGCAAGTCATTCTCCAGCGCATCCGCGATGCCGAGCGCGAACAAATCATCAACGATTTTCTTGAACGCCAGGACAATTTGCTCAACGGCACAGTCAAGCGCATCGAGCGTGGCAATGTGATTATTGAATCCGGTAAGGTCGAAGGCATCATCCCGCGCGATCAACTCATCCCTAAGGAAAACCTGCGAGTTGGCGATCGTGTCCGCGCTTATGTGATGAAGGTCGATCGTCAGGCCAAGGGGCCGCAACTGATTCTGTCGCGTACCGCGTCGGAGTTTCTGGTGCGCCTGTTTGAGCTGGAAGTGCCGGAAATTGAAGAGGGATTGATCGAAATTATGGGCGCCGCCCGCGACCCCGGCCTGCGCGCCAAAATCGCCGTCAAATCGAATGACCCGCGTCTCGACCCGCAAGGCACCTGCATCGGCATGCGCGGCTCGCGTGTGACCGCCGTCACCAACGAACTGGCCGGAGAGCGTGTCGATATTGTGTTGTGGTCAGAAGACCCGGCGAAGTATGTCATCAACGCGCTGGCGCCAGCCGAAGTGCAGAGCATTGTCGTCGATGAAGACAAGCACGCCATGGATGTCGCCGTGAATGAAGAAAATCTGGCGGTCGCCATCGGTCGCGGCGGCCAGAACGTGCGGCTGGCGTCCGAGATGACCGGCTGGCAAATCAATTTGATGAATGTCGAGGAGTCGCAGAAAAAAGCCGAGGAGGAGAGCGCGAAACTTCGGCAACTCTTCACTGTAAGACTCGATGTTGATGATGAAGTCGCCGATATTCTGATTTCCGAGGGTTTCTCCTCGCTTGAAGAGGTTGCTTATGTACCGATCCATGAAATGCTGGAGATTGAAGCGTTCGATGAAGAAACGGTCGAAGAACTGCGCAAGCGCGCCCGTAACGCACTGTTAACCGACGCGATCGCGCTTGAGGAAAGCCTCAAAGGCGTCGAAGAAGCGCTGTTGCAGCTTCCGGGAATGTCGCCATCGCTGGCGGCAGAACTTGCCAAACACGACATCAAGACGCGCGACGACCTTGCTGATCTCGCCGTCGATGAATTGATCGAGATAACAGAGATGCCCCAAGAGGCCGCTCAAGATTTGATTATGAAAGCCCGCGCCCATTGGTTTGAAGATGAAAGCGGCGACGAACCCTCCGCCGTCACACCCTAATGGATCGTGCAGGAGACTTACAGGATGCTGCAAACCACTATAGAAACTTTCGCCGAAGAACTCAAAGTGCCGGTCGCCACACTGCTTGAGCAGTTGGCCGCTGCTGGCATTGAAGACAAAAAAGTCGGCGACAAGCTCACCGCCAAAGACAAAGCGGCCCTTCTTGATTATTTGCGCCAGCAACACGGCGCTGTCGAGCCGAAGAAACGGATTACCTTGACGCGTAAGGAGACTTCGGAAATCCGAACCCCGGACGCTTCCGGTAAAGCCCGTACCATTCAGGTCGAAGTCCGCAAAAAACGGGTGCTGGTGCGCCGTGAGGAAAGCGAAGCCGTTCCGACAGCAGCAATCACCGAATTACCGGAACCAGTTGAGCCGTTGCTGCCCACCGCAGAGTCCGTAGAGTCTGTTGAAGCCGTCGATTCGGCGCCGGAAACGCTTGAACTTGCAGCCTCTCAGAGCGAATCGGCGCCCAGGGTCGGTGCTCGCGTAGCTTCGCCATCAACACCGGAAAAAGCCGCGCTGGCTGCCGCTGCCGCCAGCAAAGCAGCCGCCCGCAAAGCGGCCGCTGGCGAGAAGAAAGCCTCAAAAAAGAAAACGGCGGCGGCTGAAAAAGAGCCATCTGTAGCTACGGCAACAACCAAAGCGCGCAAGCCGATGCCGGTATTGACGCCGGAAGAATTGGCCTCCCGCCGCGCCGAAGAGCAACGGGCGCAGGAATTGATCGCGCGCCAGCAAGAAGATTTACGCCGCAAACAGGAACTGGAAACAGCGCGTCGCAACAAAAAGGAACGCGAAGAAGCAGAAAAAGCAGCGCGGGCATCGGCGAAGACAGCCGCAGAAAAAGCTCCTCTTGAAGAAGCGGAAAAACCGCCCACCGAACTGAAAGGCACCTTGCACCGCCCGGCGCACAAGAAAGAAACCAAAAAAGAAAAAGCAAAAACCACTTTGCGCGAGGCCGCCGATCGCAACGAAGAAATCCGGCGTGGATTGAAGCAGCGTGGCGGCAGCGCAGCAGCGGGCTGGCGTTCGCCCAAGGGGGGCAAGAGTCGACGCGAAGAAAAGGCCGAAGCGCCGACACCAGCGCCGATGGCGCCCGTTGTTCGCGAGGTCGTGGTGCCGGAAACGATTACCGTCGCCGATTTATCGCACAAGATGTCGGTAAAGGCAGCAGAAGTCATCAAGACGCTGATGAAAATGGGTATGATGGTCACCATCAATCAGATGCTCGATCAGGAAACTGCGATCATCGTCGTTCAGGAAATGGGGCACACAGCGATTGCCGCCAAACCGGATGATCCCGATGCGCTGCTGGTTGCCGACGAAGCATCGAGCCACAGCAGTGCTGAGTTACTGCCGCGCGCGCCGGTCGTCACCGTAATGGGGCACGTCGATCATGGCAAGACCTCACTGCTCGATTACATCCGTCGCACCAAAGTCGCCATCGGCGAAGCCGGCGGCATCACTCAGCACATCGGCGCTTATCATGTCGAAACGCCGAAGGGTATCATCACGTTCCTCGACACCCCCGGCCACGAAGCGTTCACCGCGATGCGGGCGCGCGGCGCCAAAGTCACCGATATTGTGATTCTGGTCGTTGCCGCCGACGATGGCGTGATGCCGCAAACCAAAGAAGCGATCGCCCATGCCAAAGCCGGCAATGTGCCGGTCGTCGTCGCCCTCAACAAGATCGACAAACCCGATGCCAACCCGGAGCGGGTCAGGCAAGAACTGGTCGCCGAAAATGTGATTCCCGAAGCGTACGGCGGCGATGTGCAGTTCGTCGAAGTTTCGGCGAAAACCGGCAACGGCATCGACGCGCTGCTCGACGCCGTGCTTCTGCAAGCGGAAGTGCTGGAGCTGAAAGCGCCGAAAGACGCGCCGGCCAAAGGCATCGTGATTGAATCACGGCTCGACAAGGGGCGCGGCGCCGTCGCCACCGTTCTGGTGCAATCGGGTACGCTGAAACGTGGCGACATCGTGCTGGCCGGCGCTGTTTATGGCCGCGTGCGCGCGATGCTCGACGAAAGCGGCCGCAATATCGGTGAAGCCGGCCCTTCGATTCCGGTCGAAATTCAAGGGCTGTCGGATGTGCCGTTGGCCGGCGAAGATGTGCTGGCGCTGAATGATGAGCGCCGCGCTCGTGAAGTCGCCCTCTTCCGTCAAGGAAAATTCCGCGATGTACGGCTGGCGAGACAACAAGCCGCCAAGCTCGAAAACATGTTTGAGCAAATGGGCGACAGCAACGTCAAAACACTGCCGCTCATCATCAAGGCTGACGCCCAGGGAAGCTATGAGGCGCTGCAGCAGACGCTTACCAAACTGTCCACCAGCGAAGTCAAGATCGACATCGTTCACGCCGCTGTCGGCGGCATCACCGAATCTGATGTCAATCTGGCGATTGCATCCAAGGCTGTCATCATCGGCTTCAACACGCGTGCCGATGCGCAGGCGCGCAAGCTCGCCGAGCACAACGATATTGAGATTCGTTACTACAACATTATTTATGAAGCCGCTGATGATGTGAAAGCGGCGCTCTCTGGCCTGCTGTCGCCCGAAAAACGCGAGCAACAATTGGGGCTGGTCGATATCCGCGAAGTCTATCGGATTCCGAAAGTTGGCGTCGTCGCTGGTTGTTACGTACTCGAAGGCATGGTCCCGCGCGGCGCGCGTGTTCGCCTGTTGCGCAGCCATGTGGTGCTCCACGACGGCGAACTCGATTCGCTCAAGCGCTTCAAGGACGACGTTAAAGAAGTCAAAGCCGGTTTTGAATGTGGCTTGTCGATCAAGAACTTTAACGACATTCAACAGGGCGACCAGCTTGAGGTTTATCAAGTCGTCGAAATCGCCAGAACGCTCTAACCTTCTCCCCCTTCGGGGGGAGGGTTACTCTTCCCTTCTGAGCGCCTGCTCGAAATATAAAGGAGGCAAAAATGAAAAAGCATTCCGCCCGCCACCACCGCATCGGCGATCAGATCCAGCGCGAGTTGGCCGAACTGCTGCGCGAGCAGATCAAGGATCCGCGCATCGGTCTGGTGACCATCACCGCCGTGGACGTTTCCAACGATTTGTCGCACGCCAAAGTGTATTTCACCAATATGGGCGATATTGCCGGTGCGGAGGACGCCGAACAGGCGCTGGCGCGCACCGCAGGATTTTTGCGCTCCGAAATCGCGCGTCGCCTTTCCAGCTTCACCGTGCCGCAGTTGCATTTCATCTACGATCGCTCGACCGAACGCGGCATGGAAATGTCGCGGTTGATTGATGAGGCTGTTGCGATGGGAAAACAGCCAGAGCATAAATAGCGCGTAATCTCAGCATCGTTAGGGACACTGGTTTTGACTTCGCTTCATTCGGCTAAAAGATCGTTCAGAGCATTTGAGGTTTATGTAACAGATCAACCTATGTAGCGTGTTTACATGTTTTTCTTTCTCCGTCCCAAGAAAGCGATAAAAGTTCCTGTACTTTGTTATCACTCGCTACATGCTCGCAGTAATCGTTATTCAGACAACGACCATATTGCCCTGCAGAGTGACTTAGCGGTTGTTATGGAATTGGGTTATCGGCTTGTTTCACTAAGCGCGATTGTTGACAGCTTTCTTGCGGACGGATTGACTCGCTTCAAAGAGGAAAAAGTGATCGGATTGAGTTTTGATGATGCGCCCGATTACGATTGGCATGATTATGAGGGGGGTCGATCTGGGATACACCCCTTCTTTTCACACGATTTTGAGGTCATTCAAGGAAATAGCGCTTGAGGCCGACAAGCCTTTTTCTACGTCTTTTGTAATCGCCTCACCGGAGGCACGCCAGGAGCTTGATAAAACCTGTATTGCAGGAAGAGGCCAATGGCGGGACACCTGGTGGAAGCCATGTGTCGAAGCAAACATTATTGAAATCGAAAACCATAGCTGGGATCATGTCCATGAATCCCTTTCTTCCGTAGCGTTGGACTCACAGGAAAAAGGTTCCTTTTTTGCTGTAAACAACTTGATAAATGCCCGGCTGCAAATAAAGCAGGCTCATGAATTTATTTCAAGCAAGTTAGGAATCTACATCGCCTTTTTGCTTACCCCTATGGGCATGTGAGCGATTATCTGAAAGACAAGTATTTCCCTGGTTTTCAGGAAGAGCACCAGCAACGCGCCGCATTTACGACAGAAGGCATGTCTATAACGCCCAATATGAATCGCTGGGCATTGCCTCGTTTTGTTTGCGGGCAACATTGGAGATCATCGGAAGAGTTGGTTCAGTTGGTCCAGCGTCAATAAAGCATTTTTCGATGGGCATCCACCTCTAAAACGGCCCAAGCGCAGCGACCTTCCGGATCCAAGCTGTTTTTTCTTCTTCCGGCAGTGACTTTAACCAAACGACCATCAAATGGGGAATCCCTGAGTGAACGAAACCAACGCGCAGGTCGACTTGCTCCGCCAGTTTGTCTCCAACGAAACCCCAGATGGCAAGCGTTTCCTCGCAGTGGACCGCGGCAAAGCTTTCGCGCAGCAAATGTTCGGCGATCCCGCCCGCTTCGCGGATGATCCGGCGGTGCGCCGCCGGTATAGTGCGGTAGAAGCGTTCGTCGATGACCAATCCCCCACACATGAAACAACACTCCCACGGAGATTGATGGACATAACCGACCGGCATCATGGTTCTCTCACCGCTTTTGTAAAACGCGACAAAATGCCGAGGCGTATCGGGGAAAGAAGGCGTATTAAAGCGTCGCCGAAAAAGATCGCCGACAAAAAATTCGGCATTCGCTATTTCTGTAACACAAAGAACGTCTGAAATGCAAGAAGCAGGATAGAAAGCCGTCTCAGTCAAAGGAGATTCCCCCGGTTTTTTCTCAGGAATTACAGGCGTGGTTTTAGTGAGCGATGGTTTTTTCAGCAAGCGCTTCAAGAAATCCATGACCGGCCTCCATAACCTGAAAGGGAGAGTATAGTCCTCCTTTTCGACGTATGAGCAAACGCACAGTTTCTTCATGAAAACATCCCCCACCCGCTCTTGGCGCCGCATCGATGGCGTTCTGTTGCTCGACAAACCGGTCGGGATGTCGTCGAACGCGGCGTTGCAAAAAGCCCGTCGGTTATTTCAAGCCGAAAAAGGCGGCCACATGGGCACGCTCGATCCGTTCGCATCCGGTTTATTGCCGCTGTGTTTCGGCGAAGCAACCAAATTCTCGCGCTTCGTTCTCGATGCCGACAAAACTTACCGCGCAACTTTGCGCCTTGGCGTGACGACCGCCACCGGCGATCCCGAAGGCGATGTGATCGAAACGCGCGAGATCACACAGGTTGATCGTTTCGCTGTAGAAACCGCCCTCGCCCGCTTTCACGGCATTCAACAGCAAATTCCACCGCGTCACGCCGCGCTCAAATACCAGGGGCGCACTTATTACGAATACGCCCGCGCTGGCATCGAGATTCCGCGTGAAGCGCGCGCGATTGAAATTCACGCGCTGCGTCTGATCGACTTTGCGCCGCCGGTTGTCGTGATCGACGCGCACGTCAGCAAGGGTACTTACATTCGGACGCTGGCCGAAGACCTCGGCGCAGTACTGGGTTGCGGCGCGCACCTGGCCGCGTTGCGCCGCCTGCAAAGCGGCCCGTTTTCGATGGCGACAGCGCACACGCTGGAAATGCTGGAAGCCGCGTCCGATACCGAACGGATGGCCAATCTGTTGCCGACGGAAACGCTGATTCAGCCCTTGCCCCGCGCCGACCTTGATCCGGCGGCAGCGGTTCGTTTCAGCCAGGGGCAGCGGCTGGCGTTGCGTGATGTCGCGGCACTTTCCGCCCCGGATCAGACCGTTTATGCTGTTTTTTCCTTCCCCCCTCTCCCACAAAGGGAGAGCGACGCAAATTTTCTCGGCGTCGCCGAAGCCCGCGATGGGGCACTGCGACCGCTGCGGCTTGTTGTCTCGCCATGAAAAACAGCGCGATGACATCTGCACAAAATCGCAGAATCCGGCATTTCTTCCCCGCCCTCGCCTTCTTTTGAAAGGGTGTACCCGCCAAAGGTAGACGAGGATTCGCCTCCCCTTGAAGAAGGGAGCATCAAATCGACGTCTCCACGCAACCATCCATGCTAATGTCTTTTTATTTTCCGCTTTATCCGTAAAAACGAAAATGTCGATGAAAACAAAAGGATTTTCCGTCTTTCTGCGTTATAATGGCGGCCTTTTTTAAAGACCACACAAGATACGCTTCAAGAAAGCGAAAGGATAAAAGCTATGACCGTTTCGATTCAAGAAAAGGCAAAGATCATTACGGATTTTCAACGCGCTTCGGGAGATACCGGCTCCCCTGAAGTACAGATTGCGCTGCTCACCGCGCGCATCAACGGTTTGAATGGGCACTTCAAAGACCATGTCAAAGACCACCACTCTCGTCGCGGCCTGCTTCGCATGGTGTCGCGCCGCCGCAAGCTGCTCGATTATTTGAAATCGCGCAATGCCGACGGCTACAAGGCGCTGATCGAAAGGCTCGGGTTACGCAAGTGAATTTCCGTCGGACAGTTCCGACGTATTCTCCGCGTCTTTCTTTCGGCGCGGGTTGTGCCTTTCGCCTTACTTCCTCGACGCCTTTTGCCGTCGATTATTTTGCTTAACTGAATGACCGCTCACCTTCGTGGACGGTCATTTTTATTTCAAGGGTTATCACATGAACGCTCCTATCAAGAAGTCCATCGCCTACGGCAGTCACACGCTGACGCTGGAAACCGGTGAAATTGCCCGCCAGGCCACCGGCGCTGTTATGGCCAGCCTCGGCGAAACCACTGTTCTGGTCACCGTCGTTGCCGCCAAGTCAGCCAAACCCGGGCAAGATTTTTTCCCGCTGACCGTCGATTATCAGGAAAAAACCTACGCCGCCGGCAAAATCCCCGGCGGTTTTTTCAAACGCGAAGGCCGCCCTTCCGAAAAAGAAACGCTGACCTGTCGGTTGATCGACCGTCCGCTCCGCCCACTCTTCCCGGACGGTTTCTACAACGAAGTACAGATCGTCGCCACTGTTGTGTCGGTTGATCCGGAAATCGACCCTGACATCCCGGCGATGATCGGCGCCTCAGCGGCGCTGGCGATTGCCGGTATCCCGTTCAACGGCCCGATCGGCGCAGCTCGCGTTGGCTACATCAATGATCAGTACGTGTTGAATCCCGACAAGAGCGATCTGCCGCAGTCGGCGCTCGACCTTGTCGTCGCCGGCACCGAAGCCGCCGTGTTGATGGTCGAATCGGAAGCGAAAGAGCTTTCCGAAGATGTGATGCTGGGCGCCGTGATGTTCGGGCATCAGCAGCAGCAAGCCGCGATTGATTTGATCCACAGCCTTGTCGAAGAAGCCGGCAAGCCGTTGTGGGACTGGCAACCGCCGGCAAAAGACCAGCCGTTGATCGACAAAGTCACTGCCGTTGCCGAAACCGAATTGCGCGAAGCGTATCAACTCCGCTCGAAATCGCAACGCTCGCAGCGGCTGTCCGAAATCGCCGCCAAGACCCAGACCGAATGTGGTGGTGACGATGATCCTGCGCTCGCTGCGCACATTGCGCAAATCATGTTTGATCTGGAATCCAAAATCGTTCGCAGCCAGATTCTTTCCGGCGAACCACGTATCGACGGCCGCGATACCCGCACCGTGCGACCAATCACCATTCGCACCGGGGTACTGCCGCGCACCCACGGTTCGGCGCTGTTCACGCGCGGCGAAACGCAGGCGCTGGTCGTCGCCACGCTCGGCACCGCGCGCGACGAACAAATCATCGATGCGCTGCAAGGCGAATACCGCGACCGCTTCATGCTGCACTACAACATGCCGCCCTACGCCACCGGCGAAACCGGCCGCGTCGGCTCGCCGAAGCGCCGCGAAATCGGTCATGGCCGTCTTGCCAAACGCGCGCTGATCAACGTACTACCGTCGGCGGCTGATTTTTCGTATTCGATGCGCGTCGTCTCCGAAATCACTGAATCGAACGGCTCGTCGTCGATGGCATCGGTTTGCGGCGGCAGCCTCGCGCTGATGGACGCCGGCGTACCAACCTCGGCACACGTCGCCGGTATTGCGATGGGGCTGATCAAGGAAGGCAGCCGCTTCGCCGTGCTGACTGACATCCTTGGTGACGAAGATCACCTCGGCGATATGGATTTCAAAGTCGCCGGCACAACCAACGGCGTCACTGCGCTGCAAATGGACATCAAAATCCAGGGTATCACCAAGGACATCATGGCTGTCGCGCTGTCGCAAGCGCGCGAAGGCCGGATGCACATTCTCGGCCTGATGCAACAAGCGATGCCGCATTCGCGCACCGAAATCTCGCAGCATGCGCCGCGCATGATGACCTTCAAGATCAATCCGGAAAAAATCCGCGACGTGATCGGTAAGGGCGGTGCCGTCATTCGTGCGCTGACCGAAGAAACCGGTACGGTGATCGACATCACCGACGATGGCATGGTGACCATCTCGTCGGTCAACGCCGAGGCCTGCAATGTCGCTCGCAAACGGATTGAAGAAATCACCGCCGAAGTCGAAGTCGGCAAAGTTTACGAAGGCACCGTTCTGCGCCTGCTCGATTTCGGCGCAATCGTTCAAGTGCTGCCGGGACGTGACGGCCTGCTGCACATTTCGCAGATCGCCAGAGAGCGCGTCAATCAGGTGTCCGATTACCTGAAGGAGGGCCAGGCCGTTCGCGTCAAAGTGCTCGAAGCCGACGAAAAAGGCAAAATCCGCCTGTCGATGAAAGCCGCCGCCGAAGAGGAAGCTGCGCCGGAGAGCGCGTCGGCGCCCGAAGGAAACTGATGCTTTGCTGTCTCTCCTTTCCCTTCAAGGGGAAGGCTGGGATGGAGATGCGGTTCAGACAAAAAGGGGGCTTCAGTACTGAAGCCCCTTTTTTATTTGTTTCCCTGTTTACTCGCATGATGATTTCTCAAAATACGGCTCCCCTCTCCCCCACCCCTCTCCCGCAGTGGAAGAAAAGCGAGAGAAAGGGCACTTACCAATAAAGCAAATCGAACGGCTATACTTCGTTTGTCGTGAGATCACCTGACAGGAAACACCGTTTTGGAAATCGGATTTAATGCGGTCTTCATCACCGCCGTTTTGCAAATCATCGCTATCGACATCCTGCTCGGCGGCGATAACGCCATCGTTATCGCGCTGGCCTGCCGCCGTCTGCCGCCCGAGCAACGCCGCCTCGGCATCTTCTGGGGCGTCTTCGGCGCCGTCGCCTTACGCCTCATTCTGATTTTCTTCGCACTGCAATTATTGAATCTGCCCGGCCTCAAAATCGTCGGCGGATTGTTGCTGCTGTGGATCGGCATCAAATTGATTCAACCCGACAGCGACCAACATAACGAAGCCACCGTTGCCGGCAGCACACGCCTCATCGGCGCGATCAAAACCATCATCGTCGCCGACGCGGTGATGAGTCTCGACAACGTGATCGCCGTTTCCGCTGCCGCCCGCGACAACCTTGTCGTAGCCGTCATCGGCGTCATGATCAGCGTGCCCATCGTCATTTGGGGCAGCCGCTTTGTGCTGTGGCTGCTCGACCGCTTTCCGATCGTCATCCTGCTGGGCGGCGCACTGCTCGGCTGGATCGGCGGCGGCATGTTGATCGGTGACGCGGCGCTGCAATCCTTTACCGCCGACTGGCCGAAATACAGTAAATACCTCGCCGCCATCATCGGCGCGCTCCTCGTACTGGCCGTCGGAAAAGGATTCGCGCGCCGAAAAAGTGTTTAACCACGAAAAACGCGAGGGGCACGAAAAAGAACCTCTCGCGAAGGCGCAAAGCTGCGAAGAAGAAAAGCCCCTTCCCCCGCAAGCAGGAGAGGGCTGGGATGAGGGCGTAGGCGATGAGCGAGGCGAATCCGAGCAAAAACATAATCGCAAGGGACGCAAAAATAATTCTCACGCGAAGTCGCGAAGAAAAACAGCCGTCATTCTGCACAGAGCAAAGTGCGCCATCCTGCGCGAAGTCGCAGGGCGCAGAATCCATACAATGATGGCGAGAAGCAGATTGTTTCTCCTACGGGCAAAACGCACCGATAGAAGCAAAGGACGGCAATCTGCCGCCCGTAACACTGCAAACCTTTGTCGGCTTCGCCGAAACCCCTTTCAAAAGGAGGCTTTTCTTCGCGGTTTCGCACCTCCGCGTGAGAATTCTGCACTCTTTTCGGTTAAATCATGTTTTGGCCTCCCGTATTGCGCTTTACTTATTTGGATTACTCCTTTCATGGAAATGACAAGCTCTTCCCCCTGACGCCAATACGGGAACCGGAAAACACTTGTTCCCTCTGAAAACGCGCTAGAATGGACACGTTTTCATTTCTTTGTTTACTGACACGAAAGGAGTTCCCATGTTGAAACGTGTATGTGCGTCCGCATTGGTTTGCGCTGCAATGCTTTCGGTATCAGGCGTCGCGCTGGCCGCGGAAGCGCCGATCAAAATCGGCTTTCCCATCCCTCTGACGGGCGAAATTCCCAAAGTCGGAGAATCCTCAAAATACGCGGCAGAACTTTTCCGCGAAGAGGTCAACGCCAAGGGTGGACTTGAAGTCGGCGGCAAAAAGTACCCGCTGGAGTTCATTTACGAAAACAACGAAGCCAAACCGGAAACTGCCGTTAACGTCACGCTCAAGCTGATCACGCGCGACAACGTGCTGGCGATCGTCGGCCCGCAGTCTTCGCGTCAGGCAGTGCCCGCCGGTGCGGTGGCGAACGACAACGAAACGCCGATGATTACGCCCTGGTCAACGAATCCCGACGCCACGAAGAATCGCCCCTGGGTGTTCCGCGCCGCGTTCCTCGATCCTTTCCAGGCGCCGGTAGCTGCGGATTTTGCTGGCAAGCAGTTCAAGGCGAAAACTTCCGCCGTTCTCTTTGAAATTTCCAACGATTACTCCAAAGGTCTGGCGGATAATTTCAGGGAAGCCTGGGAGAAGCGTCACGGCAAGGGTTCCGTGCTGGCTTACGAGTCGCACGGCCCGAAAGACCAGGATTTTTCCGCGCAGTTGACGAAGATCATTGCAGCCAAACCGGATTTTATTTTCCTGCCGGAAAATTACAATTTCGTCGCACTGATCGTGCCGCAAGCACGTGACCTCGGCTACAAAGGCCCGTTCATGGGTTCCGACGCGTGGGGCTCGGCCGAACTGATGACGCTTTGCAAAGACGCCTGCAAAGGATTGTTCTTCTCCACCCATTACGCCGCCGCTGGCGCCAAGGGCGCCACCAAGGAATTTATCGACAAGTACAACAAGAAATACGGTTATGTGCCTGACGATGTGGCGGCGCTGACCTGGGACGCGATCGGAATCGTAACGGAAGCGATCCAGAAAGTCGGCAAAGTGGACAAGGATACGCGCAAGATGCGTAAAGCGATCCGTGAAAACATGGCGTCGATGAAAGAGTTCAAGGGCATCACGGGTAACATGCGCTTCGACAATCAGGGCGACCCGATCAAGTGCGCAGTGATCGTGGAAATCGACCAGAAGGGCGCATTCACCTTCAAGGAATCGGTTTGCCCGTAACGTATCAGCGTAATAAGTAAGCACGTTTTCCCGTTACCGTCGCTGCTCGATCATTCAAGCAGCAGTGGTAACGGGAAACATAGAAAAAATAGAGAAATACGGGAAAGAACAGCATGGAGTTTTTCCTGCAACAATGCGTCAACGCTTTGCAATGGGGGAGCTTTTACGCCTTGATCGCCTTGGGTTACACCTTGGTTTATGGCGTGCTGCGTCTGATCAACTTCGCCCACGGCGACGTTTTCATGGTCGGCGCTTATCTGGCTTTTTTCGTTTCCACCGGCCTGCTCGCGCCGGATGGGATGTTCGGCTTCTCCCGCGAACTGGTGCTGATTCTAACCATTCCACTAACGATGATTCTCACGTCGATGGTGGGGGTGACGCTGGAGCGCGTCGCCTACCGTCCGCTGATGCGCAAAGGGGCGCACCGGCTTTATGTGGTGATCACCGCGCTGATGTGCGGATTGATTCTGGAAAACGGCAACCTCGCGCTGCTCGGCGCCAGCCGCAGAACACTACCGACGTTGCTGGACAAGGCGGTTTATAACATTGGCGGTATCGCTGTCACCAACCTCAAATTGCTGGTCGTGCTCACAGCGATTCTGGTTTTCTTTGCGTTGTATTTCATCGTGACCAAAACGCGAATCGGTATGGCGATGCGCGCCGTATCCTGGGACAGATTTGCATTGCCGCTGATGGGAATCGCGCTCGAACAGGTCATTGTTTTCACCTTCATCCTCGGTTCGGGTATCGCCGGACTGGGTGGTATGCTCTTCGCCATGTCGTATCCGGTGCTTGATCCTTATATGGGGGCAATGACGGGATGGAAGGCGTTCATCGCCGCCGTCGTCGGCGGCATCGGCGATATTCGCGGCGCTTTCGTCGGCGGTTTCCTGCTGGCTTTTGTGGAAGTGATGGTGGCCGCTTTCCTGCCTTCGACGTTCCGCGATCTCTTCGCCTTCTCCATCCTGTTGTTTATTCTTTGGCAGCGACCGACCGGTATCTTCGGTAAGCCTTTGACAACGAAAATCTGACGGGAGCTTGCCATGCAGCGTTACACTCTCAATATTCTCATAGGCATCGCCGCCATCGTGCTGGTGCTGCTTGCCGATCCGAACGTGATGGGGTTCCTCGGCGAAAAAATCCCCTGGATGGAAAATCTGGCGTTGGACGGGTATGTGTTGAACATCATCATGCTCATCGGCATCAACTGTATCTTCGCGGTCAGTCTGAACCTGGTCAACGGTTACATGGGCGAATTTTCCTGCGGACACGGCGGCTTCATGTGCGTGGGCGCGTATGTAGGCTCGCTGCTTTCTGTCGCGTTTTTCGGCGACAGCAAGCTCTTCGGTGAGGCGCTTTTCGCGCCAAATTTAGCGCCGCTCCTCTTCCCGCTCGTGCTCCTCGGCGGCATGTTCGCCGCAGCGTTGGCTGGTTTGATCGTCGCGTTGCCGTCGTTCAAAACGCGCGATGATTATCTGGCGATCATCACCATCGCCGCCAATTACATCATTATCTCCGTCATCGAAAACATCGACGCCATCGGCGGCCCGCGCGGTTTCTCCGGCATGACCAAAACAGTCAACGCCATGCGAGACCTTGTCGATTTACCCTGGATGTTGATCTGGACGCTCATCGGCGTTTTCGTGTGCGTGATGGTCATTCGTCGGCTGATGACCAGCACCTACGGCAAGGGTATCTCTGCCGTTTGCCAGAATGAAGTCGCGGCGGAAATGATGGGCGTCAACACCAATCGCGTCAAAATCATGGCGTTCATGGTTTCGTCGGGACTCGGCGGCTTGGCTGGCGTGCTGTACGCCCACGTTTACGGCTATGTCAACGCGCAATCTTTCGGTCTGCTCAAATCTACCGAAGGCTTGGTCATGGTGTATCTGGGCGGTATGGGTTCCATATCGGGCGTACTGATGGCGGCAGTCGCTTTTACATTGCTGGTGGAAATCCTGCGCTTCGTCATCCCCTGGCTCAATACTTCGCTGCACTCCGTCAACTTGTTGCCCGCCAATTACCAGGTCGATCAGATTTGGACATGGGTCTTCATTCCGCTGATGCTGATATTGCTCATGCAATTCCGCCCGGAGGGTCTTCTCGGAAATCGGGAGTTGACCGACGTTTTCCCGCGCCTGCGGCGCTGGTTCACTTTGAAGTAAGTGTGTGACTGATTATGCCCCTTCTTAAAATCTTCAGCCTCACGCAACGCTTCGGCGGCCTTCAGGCGCTCTCAGACTTCTCCTTTCAGATGGAGGAGTTTGAACTCGTCGGCCTGATCGGCCCCAACGGCGCAGGCAAAACCACCGTTTTCAACATCGTCTCCGGTTTCTACAAACCGACTGAAGGCAGCGTCGTTTTCGACCGAAAACCGATCAGTGGTTTGAAACCGCATCAGATCACCGCGCTCGGCATGGCGCGCACGTTTCAGAACATCCGGCTCTGGAACAACATGACCGTGCTCGACAACCTCCGCTTGGCCAGCTACGCCTGGCTCGGTTACGGCTTTTGGAACGCCGTACTGCGTACAAAGCGATACCGGCAAGCGGAAAGAGACATCGAAAAACACGCGCGCGAAATCCTCGAAATCATGGAGCTGACGGACTACGCCGAAGAATTTCCGAAGAACCTGCCCTATGGCTTGCAACGTCGCGTCGAACTGGCGCGCGCGCTGACCAGCAAACCCCGGCTGCTTCTACTGGACGAACCGGCTGCGGGATTGAACTCTGCCGATGTCGATGACCTCATCCGCCACATTCGCTGGATACACGACAAATTCAAACTGTCGATCTGGATGATCGAGCACCAGATGAAAGTGGTCACGGCACTGTGCCAGCGTTTAACTGTGATTGATTTCGGCTGTGTTATCGCCACCGGCACGCCGGAAGAAATTCAAAACAATCCAAGCGTGATCAAGGCCTATCTTGGAGACGAGACACTCTGATGTTACGCGTAAGCAATCTCAAAGCCGCCTACGGCAAAATCGAAGCACTGCACGGCATCTCCTTCCATGTGGAAAAAGGAGAGATCGTTACACTGATCGGCTCGAACGGCGCCGGCAAATCCACCACGCTCAAGGCGCTGATGCGGCTGCAACCGCCGGAGTCGCCCGTCGTCACCGGCGGCGACATCACCTTCGACGGCGTTTCCCTTCTGGGGATGCCCGCGCACCGCGTTGTCTCTGACATCCGAATGACCCTGGCGCCCGAAGGACGCCGCATCTTCGGCAACCTGACGGTGATGGAAAACCTGCAACTGGCCTCCTGGTCGCGCAAAGGCGAAGACATCGGCAAAGAAATTCAACGTATCTTTGATCTGTTCCCGCGCCTGGCGGAACGAGCACGGCAGAGAAGCGACACCCTCTCCGGCGGCGAGCAGCAAATGCTGGCCGTCGGCCGCGCGCTAATGACCAAGTGTTCCGTGCTGCTGCTCGATGAACCTTCGATGGGGCTGGCCCCGCTCATCATGTACGACATGTTTCGCACCCTGAAAAAACTCAACACCGAAGAAGGATTGACCATCGTCGTCGTCGAACAAAACGCAAATCTGGCGCTGAAAGTCGCGGATCGCGGCTACGTACTGGACACCGGCGAAATCATCGCCGAAGGCCCCGCGAAAGAATTGCTGCACAAACCGGAAATCAAGGCAGCGTATCTGGGTGGGTAGGCATAAAATTTTTCCTGCCTCCACGAAGAAGAGCTACCGTCTCGATAGCTGCATGCTTTAGCGCCGCCCGCGTAATCGGGGTAAGCCTGCGAATTTCGACGATCAGACCGGGCAAGTCAACGCAAACGTTTAGCTTCCTGAATCGGCCATTCCGAAGAAAGCGCGTTTTTTCAACGTTGATTCTTTGATTACGACCTCTATCATTTGTATGAAACCTCTATATGCCCGCTGCCAAGTTCGCTAAACACCGGACCACCAACACGCCCGAATCGTCGCCTAGTAAGCTGCGTATTCCCCGCGCTGGCGACATTTATGTGCAACGCAGCACCAACACTGGCCGTTACTGCGCCTACCAGATCACCCATGTGGAAAACACTCTACCACGTGATTGCGTTGATGTCCTCTGGCTCGACTGGGTCGGCAATGCGCTCCCCACTGAAGTCGAAATCGCTGCGATGCGTCCGCTTGTTATTACACACCACTGGAACGAACGCGGGATTGATCACCGTAGAGTTACCCCATCCATCCCGCCATCCACTTACCAATACATTGCCAACCGCGTTCCGCTGGTTTCGGCGACGTCGCGATCTTTCAGCTCTTGGCCTTCTGCTCGCGATCAGGGCGCCGAAGTGGAAGCCGAATGGCTCGACCGCAACCCCGAACGTCTCCGCCGCTTTGAAGCCGCCCGCAACAGCGAACGAACAATCACCCTCGGCAACCAGAAAGTACGCGAATCTTTCATGCGCGCCACCCCGGAGATTCTTGACCACATCACCAACCTCGCCGACCTCGATAAGCTCCCACGTCTCCTCGAAATCGAAGCCCGCGGTCCGCGCCCTGACCTCATTGCTTATCTCCGCACCCACGATCTCCTTTCCCGTCTCACTTGGAATGAGCATGGCCAGCACGTCCTCGATTTTCGCGGCGTTCCACACATAGAACAAATTAAGCTCGATGTCACCGGCCTTGAAACGCTTTACCTGCACGAAACGCTTCGCACCCTTACGCTCACCGGCACGTTGCATCCCCGCCTGCGCATCCATGCGCACGACGATGGCGCGCTACTCACCCTCGGCGCCCCACTCGCCATCGCTGCACCTGCTCAAACCGATCCTGGTCTGCCCAGACTTGCCCATCTGTACATTGAGGGCATCACACAGCTCGATCTTGCCGCCATCGTTACCCTTTTCCCCGCGCTTGAACGCCTCGTTCTGATCGGAAAACCCGGTACGCTGCAAAATTTTTCCGCTATCGCCCGCCTCCCGAACCTGCACCACCTCCACATTGAGGAGCTCTTCGGTTACGCCGCCGCCGACTTCCCTCCTCCCGATACATATCCCCATCTTGCACTGCTTTCACTCGAAAGCATCCCCGCCGATGTTGCTACACACGTTAAAAAAATCTACGCTCCGCTCAAGAAAACAAGAATCCTCGATCTTGATGTTCGTAAACCCCGTGCTCCCGAATGGCTCGCCGAAAACCTCGACAACCCTTTTCGCGCATGGGACGGCAGCGAATTTGTCACTCCCGCCAACGCCCGCCGTGCCGCTGCCCTCTACAGAAAAACACTCGCTGAGCTTCATGCCCGCCTCGAAGCCCCCGACGCGCCGACCGCGCTCCCCATCTGGCTCAATACCCTCATGCGCGACTGGGCTGCAACTTTCAACGCATGGGACAAACGAACCTCGTGGATAATGACTGAAGAACGCGAAACCATTTTCGAAGCTATCGAAAACATTCTTCTCTATGCCGCTCGCAGCCTGCCTGCGGCGAAGATAGAAGTCTCTGCGCTCATGAACGTTTTTGATGAGCTACGTGATTTTTGATGATTTCTCGACAGCGTAAACGCGATAGGCCAGGTCACCAGCACCCTGCATGGTACTCAATCGTCGTCACTCTCCGATCCGGTAAGTCTTGCGCGCCTTGTCCAGCAAGTACAGCCCCAGCTATGCAGGCCTGTTTTTGTTTGATCATGCTCAAGACTTTGAAATAAAATAATCGGATAGCAGCTAGGATAGCTTAATCGCGCACTGCAGAATTCAGCCACCCCTTGAAAGAGTCTGCGATCTTCCTGACTTCACCGGAATCGTGGAAATACATCCACAATGAAAAATTACCCGGGCTGTCTAGATAAAGGTAATCTCCATTGTCTTCAGCAATTGCAACTGACAACCTCAATCGGTCGAAAGATACCGGGCCATCCGTTGATGGCACGTAGCTACGGTGACGGAATTTTTTATCCAGTTCGCCGAAAGATGCAATAATATTCCACGCCGGTCTATCGAGCGCGCCATCCATGTGGATGGTCTCTGCCAGTCGAGATCTTCCCCAAAAAAACCACGATACAACTGTATCTGAACCATGAAAGAGAGGCGCCTCAATATATTCAAAATCTTCAATCGAAGCCACGACTTCCTTATAGGATTGCGGTAAATTTTTTCCCAGAGCTTCTTCTATAGCACCAATAATCATTCTGCGCGTCTATTCGCATCAAGGTTTTAAGCGCCCAAGGAGGCGTCAGCTAATCCAAACTGCAATATTTTATCTTGTTACACAGTGTAGCCTTATCTTCGGAACTCAAATATGATTTGTCGCTTATAAAATCTATTTTTAGATGTCTTAGCTTTTTCATGTTCAGCAATAATTGAGCATTCATTATCCCCCGGAAAGAGCGTATTTCCAATTCCTCAAGATTTGGTAGATTTGCTATCCAATGGATGTCAAAAACAGTTGGAAAACCCATCAGTTGTAAATGTTTTAACTTTTCAAAACTACCGATTCTATAAAAATTAAACTTTTTCGCTGTCGCACGCCAGATACCAAGCGATTCAATGTTAACCGGAATGTGAGTTAAAACATCCTGCCCTTTTGGATCAAATAGGCCATATCCAACTATAGATGGGCTTTCAGAAATCGATTTAAGCGTCAGTCCAGAACGGTCAAATTCTTCCAATTCGGTTGCAAACCATTTTAGGGCAGGAAAATTTTTGATGTTAAATCCAGGCCACCCTTTGGGCGGACAAGGTAATTCTAAGGTAATCAATTTTTGAAAAACGCTTGATGGAAATTGTGGCAATCTTTTTTCTTTAAATAATTTCCATAAGTCTCCATTGATCGGATCGTTAATGTGCAGATGCATCAATCTTATCGCTTCATGCTCCCATCGAATCAATGGTAAAAAATCTACCGGAATAGATAAGAATTTTAAACCCTTGAAAGAGTCGAGTTCATAAAGAAATAAAAAATCATCTTTTATTTTTTTATGGTGCGCAGAACTTCCGTGTATTGTGATTGCCTGCGCGCGTTTATTCGTAATCAGGTCGCGATTTTCCCACTCGATCTCATTATCAGAAATATACGCAAACGACGAAAAATTACCCAAGCTGCCGCGCTTTGCATGGGGCGCATGATAATTCCTATGGATATAACCCTCTTCCGTTGTTCCGGAAACTAACACGTTTTTCTCCTGCTTGCATTCGCATCGTGCTCGCTTATTTCAGCAAGCCCGGATAAGCGAAGTGACCCTTGATCCCTGGCCATGACCTATAATGGTACTTATGCCTCCGAAGCGAAAAGACGATCGACGGCAGCTTCGTAACAAGAGAGCAATTCGTTATCGGTAGAAATAGGCATGTTGAGGCTGTGCAAGATGCCGTCTTCCAAACCGTAAATCAAGCCGTGCAAGGTCACTTCCTGGCCACGCGCCCAAGCGTCGTGCATGATCGTTGTCTCGCTGAGGTTCAACACTTGCTCAAGGACATTGAGTTCACAAAGGCGATCAAGTTGCCGGGCGGGGTCGGCAATCGTCGCAAGCCGAATGCGATGTTTGTCGCGCACATCCTGAACGTGACGGAGCCAGTTGTTGATAAGGCCGAGACGGGTGTTGTGAAACGCTGCATTGACACCGCCGCAACCGTAATGCCCAACGACCAGAATGTGCTGAACGCGCAAAACGTCCACAGCGTACTGAAGAACAGACAGGCAATTCAGATCAGAGTGTACGACAACATTGGCGACGTTACGATGAACAAACACTTCGCCCGGTAACAAGCCGAGAATTTCGTTGGCGGACACGCGGCTGTCGGCGCATCCGATCCAGAAATATTTCGGGTTCTGTTGTGCCGCCAGATTGCTGAAAAAATGGCTGTCGTGATCTTTGACCGATTGTGACCAACGCCGGTTTTGTTCGAGCAGAAAATCAAGATGGTTCGACATGGAAAATACCTGCAAGGGAGTTCTCGTGGTTAACGTGTCGTTATGTTGAAGCCTTGTGCGCGCAATAGCGCCAAAACGCCCTGATCGCCCCCCAGGTGCAGCGCACCTACCGCCACGAATACCGGCTTGTTGGGAACAAGAAGCGGTTGCAACCGCTCGACGAAGCGTCTGTTGCGCGAAAAAATCATTTTTTCATCGACTTTTCGCGCGGTATCCGACGGCAGTTTCTCTTCTTCGTTCATTTTCTGGTACCACTCAAACAGCGCGTCGGCGTCGCCGCTTTGCCAAAGTTGATAAAGCGTTCGGGTCAGCGCTACGCGCTTTTCTTCGGGCAACGCCAGATAGCCTTCCAACATTTCACGCTGAACATTGTCTTCAAACGATGCCAGCGCTTCGATCTGCTCCTCCGGCGTTTCCAATCCTTTGGTTGGCCGGTTCCCCCAGACTTTTATCAACTGTTGCTCCGTTCCCCACTGCGGCGACAGCCCCGCTTTTGTCGCATCGGCAATCGCCAGCAACATCGACACCGTCCAAGCCGGCATTCGTTCTATGGCGGCTCCTGGGCCCAATACGTTTAATTTGGCAAAGGACGCCGGTGAAATTTGCCGACGCAAACAAGCGTCTTGGCAAATCCGCGAAGCCATCAACCACGCGGCTTTCGGCATTTCTTCACTGGAGACTTCCATGATCAATTGCGAAGAACGGGAAAGCGCCAGGGCAATGTCCTGGCGCAACGACTCCCCCTCTTTACCGAGATGCAGTGCCCCCAAAACGTAGAGTCGAACTTCGCCTTTGCGCGCCTCATAAAACGGCAGGCGCCCTGGTTCTGCCGCACAAAGAGAAGCGCTTATCCAGCACAACAAAAAAGCCGCTATCGCGACAATACTTTTCTTTCGATTCATCGCAGGTCCTTCCGGAAAATCTGCCTGCATTATAGTTATTTATTCAAATATTCGCTCGTTCGATATTTTCTCTTCGGTTTGGCAGCTTGCCTTCTCATGATTTCCGACGTCTGATCTCAACCACTTGGCGCCCACGCCGTTGCAGCGCCGCAACACTTTTTGATCGCCATCCGGCTCGAATAGGATCGAAAAACAAGGGGGATTTTCGTATTTCAGCCCTGTTTTCTCTATGTTTTTTCTGTTTTTGTTATTAATGATCATGACTTTTGCGAAATGTCAAGTTTTTTTATTGTTGTCAGATCAAAGAAACTCAACTAAACTTGCCGCCATTGGAATTTGTCGTGATTTAGATACTTTCTGCCGTTTGTGGACGCATTTTCACTGGATTGGTTCTCATGCCTGGTTACAACCACTCAGCAGCACTCACCGACGCTCCCAAAACGGCTTCGGCAAATTCCGCCTCCTCGTTGCGCGACCTCAAAGCGCATTGCAACATCTGCGGCATGCGCGGGCTTTGCCTCCCCGTAGGACTTGCTCCCGATGACCTCCAACAGGTCAGCGCACTGGTTGATACCCACATCAAGCTCAAAAAAGGCGAAACGCTCTATCGTACTGGCACCCCGTTTACCGCGCTCTACGCCGTGCGTCTCGGCTCGCTCAAAACGACCGTGCTCGCTGAAGACGGGCGAGAGCAAGTCGCTGGCTACCACATGCTCGGCGAGCTGATCGGTCTCGACGGCATTTGCTCCGGTTATCACGGCTGCCACGCCATTGCACTCGAAGATACCGAAATCTGCGTCATGCCGTTTGATCAGCTCGAAACACTGGCGCGCGAATTGCCTACCTTGCAGCACAACCTCCATCAAATACTCGCTCAGGAAATTGTCCGCGACCACTCGATTATGTTGCTACTGGGAAGCATGCGCGCCGAAGAACGGCTGGCTGTTTTTCTGGTGAACTTGTCGGATCGTTATTGCCGACGCGGCTATTCTTCAACCGAGTTTGTTTTGCGCATGACCCGCGAAGAAATCGGCAGCTATCTGGGGCTCAAACTTGAAACCGTCAGCCGCCTGTTCTCGCGCTTTCAGGACGAAGGGCTGGTTCTGGTGCAGGGGCGCGCGATCAAAATTCTGAATCCGGAAGCGCTCAGATCGCTGGGCGGACAGCAAAACTCCGCAAACGAGAACGCCTGAAACCGTTGAGGCCTCAGGCGCGCGACGCGCTTAAGGCTCCGATGCCGGTCGCTCCCAACGCATTTCGGCTAACGGCGCCTGTATTTTGTGAATCGGCATCCGCCAATCGCCTCCTTCCAGAACGATTTCCCACTGCCCTTCCGTCGGCGCAACAAAGTGCCCGCTGTAAACGCCGTCTTTCACATAAGCGAGTGTTGCCTCCCGGTCGCGATCGGGAAAACGGGGATGCACTGCCCGCAAATGCAACGATTGCGGCGGTTTGAAAGCTGCCACCCCACCTCGTAAAACAACTTGCACAACATCATCTGGCAATACGGTCAGCGAGGCGCTCAACCCCAAAGCCGTGCTGCGCTCTTCGCGCTCCAGATCCCTGTTGATGATCAAACCTTTCTTGTAATAGTCTTCCGCCACCAGCCCATCGTAGGACCAGATCGCAATTCCCAACGTTACGAAGCATGCCAGCACCACAGTGCCGATACTGCCGATAATGATCCACGGCCACGGCTCGCGGTACCACGGTTTAATCCCTCTCTCCATCATCCCCTCTCTTTCAAAGCCCTTATTCCTTGGGCACCATAAATGTTGATTTTTCTTCGCGTCGCAACGCTTTGTCATCCTCTGCCCGTATCGTAAATACGATCGGATACATCCCGGCCTCCCAGCCGTCGCGCGGTAACTTGAACCGCGCCGACAGCGGCACCATCCGCGCGCTGGCGCCATCAACGCTGATCGGCTGTTCAAGTTCACCCACTTCGATTCCCGGCAATCCCGTCACTTCGATCACAAATTGATGTGCGCGCTCTTCGGTATTCATGATCTGCATTCGATAGACATTTTCGATCACACCAGGCGCTGCTTCACGCGCCATCGCTCCACGGTCACGCAACACATCGACCTTCAACGGATTGCGTGCCCACAGCGACACCGCCACTCCGACAACAATAACCAGCAGGAGCACCGTATAAAAAAGCGTGCGTGGGCGGAGCACTCGTTTTAAAACTTCTTTCCTGCTGTAGCCGGAAGCCAGCGCATTTTCGGTGGTATAACGGATCAACCCCTTCGGGTAATCCATTTTTTTCATTACGCCGTCGCAGGCGTCGACACAGGCTGCGCACCCGATGCACTCATACTGCAAACCGCCGCGAATATCGATACCGGTGGGGCAGACCTGCACACACAAGCCGCAATCGACGCAATGTCCCAGCTGCGCGTTCTTCAGATCGACTTTGCGTCCGCGCGCCCCGCGCGGCTCGCCGCGCCCCGCGTCGTAAGTAATGATCATCGTGTCACGATCGAACATCGCTGACTGAAAACGCGCATAGGGGCACATGTATTTGCAGACTTGTTCGCGCAACCAACCCGCCAGGATGTACACCATACCGCCGTAAAGAAGAATCCAGAACAACTCCCAACCAGAGAGGCCGAACGGCAACTCGGTCATCAGTTCGCGAATCGGCGTGAAATAGCCGACGAAGGTAATCCCGGTCCACAGTGCAACGATCACCCACAATATATGCTTGATCAGTTTTCGGGCAACCTTGTTCACCGACCAGGGCGCCGCGTCAAGCTTCATTCGCGCATTACGACTGCCCTCAATTGCCCGCTCGATCCACATCAGCAATTCGGTATAGACAGTCTGCGGGCAAGCATAACCACACCACACCCGACCGGCAACCGCGGTAAATAAGAACAGTGAGTAGGCGCTGATGATCAGCAACGCTGTCAGATAAATAATGTCCTGCGGCCAAAACACCACACCAAACAGATAGAATTTTCGCGCGCCAAGGTCGAATAAAAGCGCTTGTCTGCCGCCCCAAGTCAACCAGGGCAAGCCGAAAAAAACGACCTGGCTTAGAACGACGAGCGCAATCCGCCAGTTCTGAAAAGTTCCTTGAGCAAAGCGCAAATACAACTTACGACGCGAAGCGAAAAGCGTCTGAGTTACGTTAGCGCCTTTATCGGCGGGAGAGTCATTCATAAGCGCCTCTTGAGGAGAGCAGGCGGTCGTCCAGCTTATTCAACAACAGCCTTCGTCCCGCATGGAAAAATAACGTGGGTCGCATCCATTTTCATATCCGCCGATAAGCCGTAAATAACAATGCAGGCAATGCGGCAAGGCGAAGTCAATGAAGTATAACGATTTATGCAGTTCACTATAAACCCGGAAAATACAAACCGCGGGCGATCTATTATCCGCCCGCGGTCTTAATCAGTCTTTCTCTTTTTTATTTTTCGCCCGCAATTTATTTGTGGGTCATTCCCCACACATACGCTGTCAAAAGATGAATCTGACCTTGGCTCAGAACACCTTTATGCGCTGGCATCGCAAAAGCGCCTTCGACCATTTCGCTGTTATGCCCCAACGCCACTATTTTTGACATCGCCTTTTCCGAGCTGCCATAGTCCCAAACAGCATCGGTCAGGTTTGGTGCTCCGATTTCCTTCATTCCCTTGCCGTCGGCTCCGTGACAGGCAGCGCAATTGTCTTCAAACAACTTTCCGCCTTGCGCCATCAGATTCGCGTCGTGATCAAGCCCCGACAGCGAACGCACATAAGCCACGACTGCTTTGACGCCCGACTCACCGCCCAACACACCACCCATCGGCGGCATCATCCCGGTACGCCCTTCAGTAATGGATTGCTCGATCTCTGCCGGCGCTCCACCCCAGTTCCACGCCCCACTTCTAAGGCTGGGGAAACCAGGTAAACCGCGAGCGTCAGAGCCGTGGCACCGAGCGCAGTTATTCTGGAAAATGCGCTCCGCCGTTCCCATCGCCCGCTGATCTTTCGCAAGGTCCTGAGCGCTCATCGCCAGAAAACCGTCGTACATCGGTTTGGTTTTGCTCTCAAGCGCTTTCATCTCGCTCTCGAACTGCCCGATCTGTGTCCAGTTTCCAATGCCTTTGAAGCTGCCCAATCCCGGATAGTAAATCAGATAGCCGATCGAGAAAACCAGCACGATCCAGAACAGCCAGCGCCACCATCCCGGCAACTGATTGTTGTACTCGGTCAAATCACCGTCCCATACGTGGGTGGTGTCGCTGGCCTTCCCTTTTCTTCTGCCGGCGGCTACGAGAATCCAGATACAAAAGGCGATTCCCAGCACCGTAAAAACAGTAATATAAAGATTCCAAAAATTGGATGTGAAGTCACTCATGGTTGACGTCCCCGTTGGTCAATATCCTGCTTGATTGAATTGTTACTACCCGTTCCTTCGGCATCATCGGGCAACGCAAACGGTGCTTGCGCCGCTTGTTCAAAGCGCTTTTTACTTCCCTTACCGTAGGCCCAGTACGCGATACCGGCGAAAGCGACCACAGCCAGTACCGTTACTACCGAGCCTATAACGCTTACAAGTGTTTGCCCGTCCACCGCGAATTACCTCACGCTCTTCACATGGATGCCGAGCACTTGCATGTAAGCGATCAGCGCATCCAATTCCGTCTTCCCGGTCAATTCTCCGGGAGCCGCCGCGATTTGCGCATCCGTGTAAGGCACACCCAACATCCGCAGCGCTTTCATCCTGGCAGCGATGGTCTTCGCATTGGCCGGCGTTTTCGCCAACCACGGATAGCTCGGCATATTGGAATCTGGATATATATCGCGCGGATTGATCATGTGCACACGGTGCCACTCGTCGGAAAATTTACCACCGATGCGCGCCAAGTCCGGGCCCCGACGATGCGAGCTGAACTGGAACGGGTGGTCGTAAACAAATTCACCGGCAACCGAGTAGTGGCCATAACGCTCGGCCTCTGAACGGAAGGGGCGAATCATCTGCGAATGGCAGCTATGGCAACCTTCGGCAATATAGATGTCGCGCCCTTCCAGTTGCAGGGCTGTATAAGGCTTCAACCCTGTCACCGGCTCAGTCACCGAGCTCTGGAAGAAAAGAGGTGGAATCTGAACCAGTCCGCCAATGCTTACAACAATCACAATGGTGATGATCAGCCACGGCAGCTTGCTTTCCAGCGTTTCATGCGAGAAGAATTTCATTCTTAAGCTCCCCGTAATCAGGCGTGTGCAGGCGCCGTCGCCATCGGAACGGCGGCATCGACCGGCTTACCCTGCCCTATTGTTTTCAACATGTTGTAGAGCATCAACAACATTCCCAAGAAGTACAGCAGCCCACCGAGCAGGCGGATCACGTAGAACGGATAGCTCGCCTTGACGCCTTCAATGAAGGTGTAAGTCAGCGTACCGTCGTCATTCACTGCCCGCCACATCAGACCCTGCATCACACCGGCAATCCACAGCGCCGCCACATAAAGGACGATACCAATGGTTGCAACCCAGAAGTGGGTGTTGATCAGCTTAACCGACCACATTTGGGTGCGTCCGTAAAGACGCGGAATCAGGTAATAGAGGCTGCCCATCGTGATGAAGCCAACCCATCCCAAGGCGCCTGAGTGAACGTGTCCAATCGTCCAATCGGTATAGTGCGACAGCGCGTTGATCGTCTTGACGGACAGCGCTGGCCCCTCAAAGGTGGACATCCCGTAGAACGACAGCGCCACGATCATGAATTTAAGGATCGGATCGTCACGCAGTTTGTACCACGCACCCGACAGTGTCATGACGCCGTTGATCATACCGCCCCAGGACGGAACCAGCAGAATCACCGAGAACAGCATTCCCAGTGTTTGCGCCCAGTCGGGCAATGCCGTGTAAAGCAAATGGTGTGGGCCGGCCCACATATAGGTAAAGATCAGCGCCCAGAAGTGGACGACCGACAAGCGATACGAATAAATTGGGCGTTCGGCCTGCTTCGGCACAAAGTAATACATCATGCCCAAGAAGCCCGCTGTCAGGAAAAAGCCGACCGCGTTGTGGCCATACCACCACTGCACCATCGCATCCTGAACGCCGGCATAGGCCGAGTACGACTTGTACCACGTTACTGGCATCTCGGCGCTGTTGACGATATGCAGTAACGCAATCGCCAGAATCATCGCTCCGAAAAACCAGTTCGCAACATAGATATGCGGCGTACGGCGTTTGGCGATGGTGCCGAAGAAAACAATTGCATAAGCGACCCAGACGACTGCGATCAGTAAGTCGATCGGCCATTCCAGCTCGGCGTATTCCTTACCGCTGGTGAAGCCCAACGGCAACGACAACGCGGCCAACAAAATAATCAACTGCCAGCCCCAGAAAGTAAATGCTGCCAATCCGCTGGCGAAAAGCCGCGTCTGGCATGTGCGCTGTACGATGTAATACGAAGTACCCATCAGCGCACAGCCACCGAACGCAAAGATGATTGCGTTGGTATGCAGTGGCCGCAGCCGCCCGTAGGTCAGCCACGGAATGTCAAAATTAAACGCAGGCCAAATCAGCTGGAGGGAGATAATCACCCCGACCAACAGTCCCACGATTCCCCAAATTACCGCCATTACCGCAAACTGGCGGACTACTGTGTAGTTAAATTGTTCTGCCTTTGATGTCATAGCCATCGTATGTGTCCCTGAATTGTTGACCCAGTGGTGGCGCTATTGTAACCAAACACAAGCTGCAAAATATGATTTAGCTCAAATTATTATTACATGATCAGTCGGGAATATGTCAGATTCTCGCCTCCCTGTAAAAGCCTGGTCACCGCCCTTTTCTGTCTTTTTCTTCCGCTGAAGCCTCTCTGGAAGCCATTTCCGGCGCTGGTGTGTCGTCATCAGCGAGAATCCGGTAGGCCGGACCATCGAGATCATCGAACTGCCCGCTCCGAACACTCCACCAGAAAATACTGCCCAAAATCAGCACGATCAAGACCGACATCGGGATCAGCAGCCACAAAATTTCCATCGTCTTCAATACCCCTTTCAGAGATCAGGATACCACTTCGCCCACCGATTTCCCACCGTCCATAGCGCTCGTTTCGGTGTCCGTTTTCACCCGTGTAATCCGCAACGCGTTCAATACGACGGTCAGCGACGATAGCGACATCCCCAGCGCCGCGACCAGCGGCGTCACCCAGCCCAGCGCCGCCGCTGGTATTGCGATCACGTTATACGCTACCGCCCAGCCCAGATTCTGACGAATCACCGCCAGCGCGCGGCGGGCATGTCGTAGTGCGTCGGTCAAGCGCAGCAACTCGTCGGAAAGAATCACTACGTCGGCCGTCCATTGCGCCAGCGATGTGGCGCTGCCCAGACTGATCGACACCTGCGCCTGTGCCAACCCCGGCGCATCATTGACGCCGTCGCCGACCATTGCTACGACTTCACCTGCCGCCTGTCGGTCGAGAATATAACGGCGCTTGTCTTCCGGCAACAAGCCGCCATGCGCTGTTTCGATTCCTAACGTTTGCGCCAGCGCTTCGGCGTTTTCGCGGCGGTCCCCCGACAGCAGAACCGTCTGAATTCCCATCGCGCGCAACGCCGCGACCGCTTCGCGCGCGTGCGGGCGCAACGCATCGCCCAACGCAAAAACCGCCTGAATTCCGTGGCTATTGCCGAGAAATACCATCGTTTCGCCGACAGGCCGTTGCTCGATAAAATGGGTTAATAAATTCGGGAGTACAACCCCACCATTCAGCGCCTCGACAAAATCGAGACGACCGATTCGCCAGCGCTCGCCAGCAATCGTTCCCTCGATCCCGTTGCCGGATAAAACGGTCAAATCCGACACTGCGGGTAAAGCTATCGTTGCCCTCGCAGCGGCCTTCCCCTCATCCCGAAATGCCCGCGCCAGCGGATGCTCGGAAGGTGCTTCCAGCGCTTGTGCGATCGACAACAGCTTTGCGCCGTCGCCCCCTTCAATAACACCCACCCCGTTAAGCGTTACCTTTCCTTCGGTCAACGTACCGGTTTTGTCGAAAACCAGTGTCGTCACCCTCGCCAGCGTCTCCAGCGCGTCGCTGCGCGCCAGCACCACGCGCAGGCGACCCAGCGCGCCAGCAGCCGCCGACAACGCCGCCGGCGTCGCCAGTGACAACGCGCAGGGGCAGGTAATCACCAACAACGCGAACACCACTTCCACAACACGCAACGGCTCAATCAACCACCATGTCACGCCAACGATCACTGCCAGCGTCAACAACGCAACAACGAACCAAGAGGCGACCCGGTCGGCAAGTTTCGCCACCCGCGGCCGTTCGCTGGCGGCGCGGTCCACCAGCCGCAGAATCGTCGCCAGCCGGGTGCCTTCGCCGACTGCCTGAACCTGCACGATCAAAACGCTTTCGCGGTTGACCGCGCCAGCAAAAACCGGATCACCCGGAGCGCGCCGCACCGGCCAGCTCTCGCCGGTCAACACCGCCTCCTCAACATGCGAAGCCCCATCGACCACCACGCCGTCCGCCGGCACCACCGCACCCGGCCGCACCAGCACATGATCGCCGGCCAGCAGCGCCGTCGCCGGAACCGGTTGCGCAGTCTGCAAATGCGGCCACTCAACCAAACGGTCGGCCAGAAGTGGTCGCTGTTTGGCCATCGCCTCAACCGCGTCACCCGAACGCTGCCGCGCTATCGCTTCAAAATAACGCGCCACCAGCAACAATGCTACGAACATCGTCACCGAGTCGTAATACACCGCCCCGCTGCCCCGGAGCGTCGCCCACACACTCGCCGCAAACGCCACCGACAACCCCAAAACCACCGGCACGTCCATTCCGGCGCGGCGAATCGACAAATCGCGCCAGGCGCCCTTGAAAAAAGGCTGTGCCGAATAAAAAAGCACCGGCAGCGTCAACACCAGACTCGCCCAGCGCAGCAAGGCCGTCATTTCTGCCGACACCTCATTGCTGATGTAATGCGGTACCGCCATCATCATCACTTGCATCATCCCGAACAACGCCACACCCGTACGAAACAACAATGAGCGCCGTTCGCGCCGCGCCTGAATGTCGCGCCGCGCCGGGTCATAGGGGTACGCGCGGTAACCAATACGCGCCACCGCCCGCAACAACTGTGAGAGCGACGCCGTTTCAGGACACCACACCAGCGTCGCCCGCCGCGACGCAAAATTGACTCGCGCCTCAACAACGCCTGGCTGCTTCATCAGCCAGGACTCGATCAGCCATACGCAAGCGCCGCAAGTCAGCCCTTCAAGCAACAGCGCGATTTCATATTCGTCCTTGCCGCTCGGATGATTTCGCTTGCGGACGAAGTCGCGCACAATGCTCTCATCGTCGTAAGCCGCCCATTCGTCCTGCGCCTCTGCTTCCTCCGGCGCCAGCGCCGATGCCGTGCGCGTTGCGTAAAACGCCTCCAGGCCTGCTGCATGGATCGTCTGCGCCACGGCCTGGCAACCGGCGCAGCAGAACGTCCGCGTCTTCCCCTTTAAAACCGCCTGCCAGCGTATTCCCGGCGGATTTTCCGTCCCGCAGTGATAACAAAAACGCGCATCCTCCGCTGGCGGCGATGAAATTTCAACTGATTTTGACATGGGCGGACTCTACGGTACGCGCTTCATCCGGTCAATATCCGTTTTGAGCTATGCCGATAAAAACATTCGCCGTCTTTTTGATGGAAACCTCTTGACCAAACGACATAAAACGTCCAGCATGATAGCTACGGTTTTGAGTGTTTCCCCAACCCTTAAAGGAGGTCTGCATGTACAAAAACCTACTGGTCGCCACCGACGGCTCACCGCTTTCTGATAGAGCCGTTGATCAGGCCATTGATCTGGCCGTCGTATTGAAGGCCAAGCTTTTCGTTTTCTACGCCTCCCCCAGCTATCCGTTGCCGGCCTATGCCGGCGGCGTTGTGTACGAACCCATTTCCAAAAAAGAATTCGCCGCTTTTGTTACCGAAGAAGCCGAAAAAATCCTTTCGGCGGCAGAAGATAAAATCAAAAAGGCCAATGTGAACTGCGCCCGCATCCATGTTCTTGCAGCCACTCCCTGGGAAGCGATTCTCGGCGCCGCTAAAGAAAACAACTGCGACCTGATTATCATGGCTTCGCATGGGCGTCGCGGCATCTCAGCGATGCTGCTCGGCAGCGAAACACAAAAAGTGCTGACGCACTCAACCTTGCCGGTGTTGGTGATCAGATAAGTCGTAATACAAGGGTGAGTAGAGTGGCACGTCCACCCTCCTCTCCCGCAAGCGGACGAGAGGAATATTTGAAGGGGCGGATTTCAAACCCGCCCCTTTTTGCGTCTCCGTGTCGTTTCGAATGCTGGGTTTCGTTGCGCGCATCTGCGGACTACGTGAACACTCGACGAACACTCAAAGCGATTCAATCAGCGCAGGAATGACTTCGCGCGCATCGCCGACGATTCCGTAATCAGCGATCTGGAAAATCGGCGCATCAGGGTCTTTATTCACCGCCACAATCACTTTGCTGTCCTTGATTCCGGCCAAGTGCTGAATAGCTCCGGAGATGCCGACAGCAATATAGAGTTCCGGCGCGATGATTTTCCCGGTTTGCCCGAGCAGGTATTCGCTCGACGCCATGCCCTCCTCGACAACAGCGCGCGTCACACCAATCGCTGCGTTGAGTTTGTCCGCCAGTTTTTCAATGTCAGGCATATCTTTTTTTCCGACGCCGAGACCGCAACCAACCACAATCCGCGCCTCCGATAACTCCGGACGCGATGAATTTTTGCGGCTGTGTTCTACACGACGGACAGCGGGCGTCGGCGGCAATGGCGCCAGTGTTTCAATCGGCGCCGCCTGCTTCTGTAGGCCAACCGGAGGAAAAGCGCTGGCGCGGATGCTTAACAACTTGATGGGGCTCTTCAACCGCTCCGCAACCAGCAGGCTACCAGCGTACACCGGACGCACGAACGTATCGTCTTCTTCGATCTTCGTCACGTCGGCCACCAGATCGGTATTGCTTAATGCCGCCAGATACGGCATCGTCCGCTTGCCTTTGTAGCTGCTCGACATCAACACATAACGGTAACAGCCGCGCTCCAGCGCAGCCCTCGCCTGCGCCGCCATGTCTTCAGTCAGTTGCGCTTCGAAATGAGGTGCTGCAACGCGCACGACAAGAGCAACACCTTCAATGGCCGCCGCCTGCTGCGCCAACGCTTTGCTGCAGGCTTCATCCGCCATCACCAGAACATGAATGTCGTGATCGAGTTTGTGCGCCGCCGCCACCGCACTGTACGTAGCCTCGTCCAGTCGTCCATCCCTATGTTCAGCCAATACCAGAATCGCCATCGCTTTTCCCTTTTTTATATTTATAGGCTCGCACGTCTTCAAAGAATACCCGTATCGGCGCGCAACCGTTCGACGAGCGTTACCGCATCGGGCAACACGATGCCACGACTGCGTTCCGGTGGGCTGCGCAACTGGACGACAGCCACGTTCATATCCATATCGGTGCCTAGCGCCTCCGCCGCAACAGCGCGGATATTCTTTTTTTTAGCTTTCATCAGATTGGGCATTGAAACATAGCGCGGCACAGCAAGTCCGATTTCGACGCTGACCAGCGCCGGCAAAGCCGCTTCCAGCACTTCAAAACCGTGATCGGTCTTGCTGCGGGTGCGCACTCTTGCCTCTTCGATGGTCAGGGTTTCGGCGAATGGCAGACAAGGCCAGCCAAGCAGCGCCGCCAGCATCGGCCCCACCTGATTACCATCGCTGCCCATCCCCTGGCGGCCGATCAATACCAGCCCGCATCCCTCGCGCACAGCCACCGTTTTCAACAAACGCGCGATCACCAGTGGCGACATCGCATAACGCGCCTCGATAAGCAACGCCTCATCCGCTCCCATCGCCAGCGCCGTGCGCAGCGTTTCCACGCAATCGTCAGCGCCGCACGATACCGCCAGCACCTGCGTCGCCGTACCCCCTTCTTTGATCTGCAACGCCGCTTCTAACGCTGCCTCGTCGTAGGGGTTCATCACCATTTTCATGTACGCCATGTCAAGCCCGGAATGGTCGGGCTTCAAGCGCACTTTGAACGAAGGGTCGATCACCCTTTTTACCGGCACCAGAATTTTCATGATGTTTTTCGTCCTCCCGGCCCTAACGCGCCTTTCCCGGGCGGTCACGCAACAGCCGTTGTTTCTCGCGGTTCCATTCGCGCTCTTTCTCCGTCTGCCGCTTGTCGTGTTGCTTTTTCCCTTTGGCCAAACCGACTTCCAGCTTGATCCGGCCATTTTTGAAATGCAAATTGATCGGGATCAACGTGTATCCGGCGCGCTCCACTTGCCCGATCAAACGTTGTATCTCTTTTGCGTGCATCAGCAATTTTCGAGTGCGTGTCGGGTCCGCGCGAACATGTGTTGAAGCTGATGTCAGCGGTGTAATATGTGCGCCCAGCAACCACAATTCGCCGTTACGGATGACGACATAGGCTTCCTTGAGTTGTGCCCTGCCATCACGCGCCGCCTTCACTTCCCAACCGTCAAGCACCAAGCCCGCCTCGAAGCGTTCTTCGATAAAATAGTCGTGAAAAGCCTTACGGTTATCGACAATGGACATGACGGCATAAACACCTAAAAACTTTTTTATTGTAACCTGTAACCTCAACTTCTCGCCATTGTGATATTTCTTCTGCCAACGGCAAATCGCATTTCGATTGTTTCCTGGGAAAAAGGTTCCCGCATGACGCAAAACACACGTGAATGGATCAACATCTCTGTCGTTTACGCCGCTCAGGGCCAGTTCACCATGCGCGATTTTCGGCTACCGGCTCATAGCGCCGTTGCCGACGCCCTTATTATGGCGCGCGCTTCGGGCGCTTTCCCGCTGGACGAAGAAGCCTTCCGCGGCTACGCTATTTTCGGGCAACGCGCCGACCCTGCAACCATGCTCCATGACGGCGACCGCATTGAACTGCTGCGGCCTTTGCGTTGCGACCCCAAAGAAAGCCGCCGTCGCCGCGCCGGATCAAAATCAGCCTGATAGGTTTCGCGCGGAGAACGCGGAGGCAAAGCGCGGCTTCTCCTCTCCTCCCTCCTCTATCCCTCCCGAAAGCAAGCTGGAGAGAGGAAAAATGATTCCTGATCCCTGACCGTCAAAACGCCGTGTTACCATTTGCGCCGGACCGAATCAATTCGCATCAACCCTGAACCATGAACGCCAAAGTTGCTCGCCGCCGTTTACACGCTCCCAAAGCCTCCCGTCTTTTCGTCCTCGACACCAACGTGCTGCTGCACGACCCGACTTCGCTGTTCCGCTTTCAGGAGCACGATATTTATTTGCCGATTCTGGTGCTTGAAGAACTTGACGCCCACAAAAAGGGGAACTCGGAAACAGCCCGCAATGCCCGCCAAGCTTCCCGTTTTCTCGACGAACTGATCAACCGGCACATCGCCCAGAAAAAAAACGGCATCGCCGCCGGCATTGCCCTCATGCAACCCAATGGCGCCTCCCAAGCGACCGGCTCGCTTTTTCTGCAAACCGACGTCATCCCGCCATCGTCACTTCCCTTTCTTGCGGCGCGCCCCGACAACCAGATTCTCGCCATTGTCAAACACCTCAGTGTGCAATATCCCGAGCGCGATGTTTTTCTGGTATCCAAAGATATCAACATGCGTATCAAGGCGCAAGCGCTGGGGCTTAACGCCGAAGATTACTTCAACGATAAAGTTCTCGAAGATTCCGATCTGCTCTATACCGGCGCCACTGAATTATCACAGAATTTCTGGGACACCCACGGGAAAGGCATGGAATCCTGGCAACTGGGTGGCCATACGTTGTACCGTGTTTCCGGCCCGCTGACGGCGGCGCTGCACCTCAACGAAATGGTTTATCTCGAACGCGCCGATGAAGCACCGTTCTACGCCACGGTCAAAGAAACGGGCGCAGAGAGCGTCGTTCTGCAAACCATCAAGGATTACACCCACGCAAAAAATGCCGTATGGGGCATCACCGCCCGCAATCGCGAGCAAAACTTCGCGCTGAACCTGTTGATGAATCCGGAAATCGACCTTGTTACGCTGGTCGGCCAGGCCGGAACCGGTAAAACCCTGCTGACACTGGCTGCCGGCCTGATGCTGGCGCTCGAATTCAAGAAGTACACTGAGATCATCATTACCCGCGTCACCATACCGGTCGGTGAAGACATCGGCTTTCTGCCCGGCACTGAAGAAGAAAAAATGACGCCGTGGATGGGCGCGCTTGAAGACAACCTGGAAGTTCTGCATCAAACCGAAGAGGACACCGGCGCCTGGGAGCGCGCCGCCACCCGCGACTTGCTGCGCGCCCATATCAAGATCAAAAGCCTTAATTTCATGCGTGGTCGCACCTTCGTCAAAAAGTTCCTGATTATCGACGAAGCGCAAAACCTGACCTCCAAGCAAATGAAAACCTTGATCACCCGCGCTGGCCCTGGCACCAAAGTCGTTTGCCTCGGCAACCTCGCCCAGATCGACACCCCCTACCTTACCGAAGGCAACTCAGGGCTGACCTATGTGGTTGACCGGATGAAAAACTGGAAGCACGCTGGTCACATCACGCTGGCGCGCGGCGAGCGTTCGCGGCTGGCCGACTATGCGTCAGAAGCGCTGTGACTCTCGCCTTGGCCCAGGGAGCAGATATCGAGCCAACACAACTTCTTTCCTTGATAAACAAATTGATCTAAATCAAAGATGACTTGTTTATATACAAAAGTAACAATTATTTATCAGAAAAACATCAAAAGCCGCTCTTTAACTCCTGAAGTATAGTAATATATTCATAAACGCACAGATGATTTTTATGGAAACTTTGGTTCGCTCTTTTTCGGAAACTGCATCAGACATGTCGGACATCCTGCTCGACAAATGTCCGGTGGCGTTTGATGAAAAAACCGGCCGTCCCGATACGAATTCTCCTGAACTCGCCAAAGTTTTCAGCGCCGTTGCCCGCTATTTCTCTCTGCTGTCCGATCCGACACGGCTAAAAATTCTGCATTTTGCCTGCCGCGAACCGCGCTCGGTGTCCGAGATCGTCCAAGCGGTTCAGGCGACCCAGACAAACGTCTCGCGCCATCTGGCGCTGCTCCATCAGGCCGGGCTAATGTGCCGTCGTCGCGACGGCAAGCACGTCCTCTACTGGACGCGCGACCCCGATTTCATCAAGACCTGTTGTCACTCCTGCGCGCACATGGTGCATCGCATTGAAAGCGATGGCACCTTGCAGGAAAACTGGCTGGAGCGGCTCAACGTCGCCTGATCGCCTCATTCAGGCATCAGAAATCGTATTTAGCAAGGGGCGGGTTTCAAACCCGCCCTTTTGTATTCTCACGCAGAAGCGTAGAGAAAATCATTCTTTGCGCTCTTTGCGGTTAAATTTCTGATTCCTGACCTCTGACATCTGCCCCCGCACAATCTCAACCCCAATTTCCCTGACCCCTGGCAGCAACGCCAACTTGCGCGCCCGCACCCGCACCCAGGGCGCCTGAAATTCTTTCAGGACAATCTGCGCCACCGCCTCGGCAAAACGCTCCAGCAACGGATAGTCGTGTTTCTCCGCCAGCGTCTGTAAACGCTTCACCACCTGCGAATAATCGAGCGCGTCCTCCAGCAGGCCGCTTTCAAACACTTTCCCCGAAGCCATCCCGATGTCGAGATCGAGCAGCACCGTTTGCGGCAACTTCGTCTCCCAGGCATAGACGCCGATCAAGGTTTCGAGTTTGAGATCACGAATCAGTATATGGTCGCTTTCCATGATAGATTCCAAATCGACTACAATTCTGAACATTCTAATAGAAAGATACCTACTTCCGTGCTCATCGACATCGTCTTTATCGCTGCCGCTTATCTCCTCGGCTCCATCTCATTTGCCGTCGTCGTCAGCCACGCCATGGGCCTGCCCGACCCTCATTCCTACGGTTCCGGCAATCCCGGCTCCACCAACGTGCTGCGCACCGGCAACAAAACCGCCGCCGCCCTCACGCTGCTCGGTGACGGACTCAAAGGATTCATCGCCGTCTGGGTTGCTCTGCATTTTCAGGCATCGCTGAATCTGGCCGCCTGGACGATCCCGGCAGTCGCCTTCGCCGTCTTCCTCGGCCACATCCTGCCGGTGTTTCACCGCTTCAAAGGCGGCAAGGGCGTCGCCACCGCCGCCGGCATCGTGTTCGCGCTGCACTGGCCGCTGGCGCTGGGATTGGTTGTCGTCTGGCTGATCCTCGCCATCGGCTTCAAAATCAGTTCGCTCGCCGCACTCGCTGCCGCGTTGTGCATGATCGTCGGCATGTTTTATTTCTTCGGGAGCTCGCTGATCAGTTGGACCATGGTCGCCATCACCTTGCTGCTGATCTGGCGACACAAAGACAACATCGAGCGACTGCTGAAAGGCAAAGAAAGCAAAATCCGTTCGTAAACCGCCCCGCTAACGGGCCGTCCGGGGAAGCCTTGCAAGCTGCGCAGGCTTTCCCCGTACATCTTTTACGACGTTACGGCGTCGACGTTTTCAGTTTCGCCACTACCGCGTCAAAAAAGTCCATGTTGTTGATCACGGCGGCGCCGCTGGGCTTGGATTGCGCGCCCCACGTAACGATCACCACCTTTTCCTTGCGGTTGATGTAAATGTTCTGACCAAAAATACCCGTTGCGTAGAAAGCGCCATCGGTGTGCGACGGGGATGCGTTGCCGGGCGCCCACCACAAGTAGCCATAGTTCATTGTCTCGCCGGTAGTCAGCGTCTTGGGCGAGCCCGCTTCGTCCACCCAGCCCTCCGGCAAAATACGCTCATTGCCGATGGCCCCGTTATTCATGATGAACATGCCGAACCGGCCATAATCGCGCAACGTCGCACTGAAGCCGCTGCCGCCGATCTCGACGCCGCCAGGCGAATCGAGCCACCAATTGGCTTCAGCCTCCATCGCAAAGCGCGACCATATCTTCTCGGACAAGTAAGCGGCCAGCGGCTTCTTCGTAGCGCCAAAAACGATTTCGCCAGCCACCTGTGTTTCGCCAGTGCTGTAGTTATTGACCGCCCCCCGCTCATGAGCGCGCGGCAGACTCGCCATCAGGTTCATAGCTGCCCCGGGCTTCTGACTGATCTGCGCCTCCAACAAAGCACGGCGATCAGACTTGGGATCGGTGTAGGTTTCGTCCCACTTCACGCCGGAGGCCATCATCATAATCTGCCGCACCGTCACGCCGTCGTATGCACTGCCGGCAAGGCGCGGCACATACTTGGTGACCGGGTCGTTGATACTGCCAATGTAGCCGTCCTTCACCGCCGCGCCGATCAAGGTAGAAGTGATTGATTTCGCGATCGACATGGACATCCAGTGGGTTCGCTCGGTGTTGCCTTCCTGATAAGTCTCGTTGACGATCTTGCCATCTTTGAGAATCAACAAGGCTGTCACACGATTGAGAGCCAAGTAATCGAACAAGTCGTAGTTGCGGTTATTGGAAGTGAAGCGAATCTGATCCAGTTGAGTTGCGGCGCGCGGCAGAGGATAAGGCGTCCCGCCTGTCTTGACAGCGCGCGTCGGGAACAAGCGATCAATATTGCGGAAAGTGTTCACCGCCATGTCCGGCGTCAGCGCGCCGTCGTAAACCTGACGCACCGTACCGATCGGCTCGTTGGCATGGGGATACGTCGATTCAATGCTGCTACTGTTGTTGCTGTTGCCACTTAGGCTACCACACGCACCGAGCGTAAAGGTGACAGCCAGAACCAGCGCCAAGGCGAACCAGCGCAGGGGAAAACGCACTACCGGGAAATACTTGTGCATGCTTGTCTCCTTAATGAACTCTCGTTGATGAATTTCGATGACGCCAATGGCGCTCACGAAGGTTCACGCTACCATATTTCGGCTGTGAAATACACGTTAACGAAATTAGGGGTATTTCGCCCAAAAGAATTGTCGTGATGCAAGTCTCATGAAAAATTAAGCCGGTATAACCTGCGTGCGCGACTTGGACAAATCAAAAGTGCAGGAAACAACTCGACAAGCGTCACCTGAACAAGCAAAGCGCCGTCCAGAAGTATCTCTCCGACGCGAAGCGCTGTTTGTTTTACGTCTTTACGGCTTCGCGCAGAATGACGATTATTTTTATCCACGTCCTCCGCGCTTCCGCACGAAATACTTTTTGCGCTCTTTGTGATTAAATTGTTTTCGCCGGGATTCGCTTCGCGCATCGCCAGCCTGCGCGCCGCCCCATCCCATCCCCCGCAGGCAAGGAAAGGGGTGAAAAAACTACGCCGAAAAAAACGCTTTCATTTTTTCCATCCAGCTTTTAGCGCGTGGGCTGTGTCTGCCGGGGTCTTCCTGAGAAATGGTTTCAAATTCGCGCAGCAATTCCTTTTGTCGCGCCGTCAATTTTTGCGGCGTTTCGACGATCACATGGCAAAAAAGATCGCCCGTGCGTTGTCCGCGCACCGGCTTGATTCCCTTTTCTTTCAAACGGAAAACCTGCCCTGTCTGTGTTTCGGTCGGAATCTTGATCTTGGCGTGACCGTCAAGCGTCGGGATTTCGATTTCGCCGCCGAGCGCCGCCGTTGCGAAACTGATCGGCATCTCGCAATGCAGGTCAGCGCCTTCGCGCTGGAACACCGGATGCGGTTTCAGATGAACGACCACATACAGATCGCCCGGCGGACCGCCGTTGATTCCCGCTTCGCCTTCACCGGACAAACGAATCCGATCATCCTGATCGACCCCCCCCGGAACTTTGACCGACAGCGTTTTCTGTTTCTTGATGCGCCCTGCTCCACGGCATTCGGTACACGGCGCCGTCACGATTTTGCCGCGACCGTGACACTGCGGACAAGTCTGCTGTACCGAAAAGAACCCTTGCGAAATACGAACTTCGCCACGCCCGTGACAGGAGGGGCATGTCTGCGGCTCGGTTCCCGGTTTGGCGCCACTGCCGTGACAGGTTTCGCAGGTCTCCTGCGTTGGCACCCGAATCTTCAATTCGGCGCCGCGCGCCGCGTCTTCGAGCGACAGCTCCAGGTTGTAGCGCAAATCGGCGCCGCGATACACGGCGTTCGCTCGGTTGCCGCGTCCTTGCCCGAAAACTTCGCCGAAGATATCGCCGAAAGCATCGGCAAAACCGCCGAAGCCTGCCGCGCCCGCACCGCCAAAGCCCCCCATGTTGGGATCGACGCCAGCATGACCGAACTGATCGTAAGCCGTGCGCTTACTGGCGTCGCTCAATACCTCATACGCTTCTTTCGCTTCTTTGAACTTTTCTTCCGCGTCTTTATCGCCGGGATTCCGGTCGGGGTGGAACTTCATCGCCAGCTTGCGGTACGCTTTTTTAATATCGTCCTCGGAGGCGTCGCGGCCTAATCCCAATACTGTGTAGTAATCGCGTTTGTTCGATGTGGCCATTTTCTCTCTCGCTTCGTCTCCGCCGCTTTCACTTTAGCTTCCAGAAAACACACCGGACAAGGTGTATTTCCCTGTCCGGTGTTGTTTCTGCCTTACCCAGAGCTTACTCTTTTTTATCTTTCACTTCGGTATATTCAGCATCGACCACCTTGGCGTCATCGCCAGGTTTGCCGCTGCCGTTGGTCGCGCCATGCGCCCCGCCCTCGGGCTGCGCCGCCGCGGCTTCCGCCTGAGCGGCGGCATACATCGCTTCACCGAGTTTCTGCGACGCCGTTGCCAGTGCTTCGCTCTTGGCGACCATCGCTTCTTTGGTTGCATTTTTGTCTTTCAGCGTTTCTTCAGCGTCCTTCAGCGCTTCTTCGATCTTCGCCTTCTCATCAGCGCCGATCTTGTCGCCGTACTCGTTCAGCGATTTCTTGACGCTGTGCGCCAGACCGTCCAGCTCGTTGCGCGCCTGCACCGCTTCCATCAACTTCTTGTCTTCGTCGGCATGGGCTTCGGCATCCTTGACCATCCGATCGACTTCATCGTCGGACAATCCTGAATTGGCCTTGATCGTGATCTTGTTTTCCTTGCCCGTCGCCTTGTCTTTGGCCGACACATGCAGGATGCCATTCGCGTCGATGTCGAAGGTCACTTCGATCTGCGGCACGCCGCGCGGCGCCGGCGGGATGCCTTCGAGGTTGAACTGCCCCAAACTCTTGTTACCGCTCGCCACCTCGCGCTCGCCCTGCAACACGTGTACCGTCACCGCGCTCTGGCTATCATCGGCGGTTGAAAAGATTTGTGATGCCTTGGTCGGGATTGTCGTGTTCTTCTGGATCAGCTTGGTCATCACGCCACCCAGCGTTTCAATTCCGAGCGACAGCGGCGTCACGTCAAGCAGCAACACGTCGCGCCGCTCGCCGGCCAGCACCGAACCCTGAATCGCCGCGCCGACTGCGACCGCTTCGTCGGGGTTCACGTCTTTACGCGGCTCCTTGCCGAAAAATTCTTTGACTTTCTCCTGCACTTTCGGCATCCGCGTCATGCCGCCGACCAGAATCACATCGCCGATGTCGGCGATTTTGACGCCCGCGTCTTTGATCGCGGTACGGCACGGCGCAATGGTGCGCTCGATCAAATCTTCAACCAACGCCTCGAATTTGGCGCGGGTGATTTTCATCGACAAATGCTTCGGCCCCGACACGTCCGCCGTGATGTACGGCAGATTGATTTCGGTTTGTTGCGAACTTGACAGTTCGATCTTTGCTTTTTCCGCTGTCTCTTTCAAGCGCTGCAATGCCAGCACGTCGTTCTTGAGATCGACGCCCTGGTCTTTCTTGAATTCGGTGACGATATAATCGATCAGTCGTTGGTCAAAATCTTCGCCGCCGAGGAAGGTGTCGCCGTTGGTGGACAACACTTCAAACTGATGCTCGCCGTCAAGTTCGGCGATTTCGATGATCGAAATGTCGAACGTGCCGCCGCCGAGGTCATACACCGCGATTTTGCGGTCGCCCTCTTTTTTGTCGAGGCCGAACGCCAGCGCCGCCGCCGTCGGTTCGTTGATAATCCGCTTGACTTCAAGACCAGCGATTTTGCCGGAATCCTTGGTCGCCTGACGCTGGCTGTCGTTGAAATACGCCGGCACGGTAATCACCGCTTCGGTCACTTCTTCACCGAGATAATCTTCCGCCGTTTTCTTCATCTTGCGCAGTACCTCCGCCGAAATCTGCGGCGGCGCCATTTTCTTGCCGCGCACTTCAATCCAGGCGTCACCGTTGTCGTTCTTGACGATCGAGAACGGCATCAGGTCGATGTCTTTCTGCACTTCCTTTTCTTCAAAGCGACGACCGATCAGGCGCTTCACCGCAAACAGCGTGTTGCGCGGATTGGTCACCGCTTGCCGCTTGGCTGGCGCGCCGCAGAGGATTTCGCCGTCCTCCATATACGCCACCACCGACGGCGTCGTCCGCGCGCCTTCCGAATTCTCGATGACTTTAGGCTGACCGCCTTCGATGATCGCAACGCAACTGTTGGTCGTGCCCAGATCAATACCGATAATCTTACCCATTTTGTCTTTTCTCCGTGTTTTCTTTAAATTGGATTTACTAAAAATTCTGATGACCGTTAAATGGGGATGGTTTACGCCAACTCAAGCCCCGTCCCGCAGCCATGACGTTATCTTTACGCTGTTTTCTCTTTGGCCACCACCACCATCGCCGGCCTTAGAACTCGGTCATGGATCATGTACCCCCTCTGAAACACTTCCACCACCGTATTGGCAGGCGCATCGGATTCGACCATCTGCATCGCCTGATGCTGATGCGGATCGAACGGTTGCCCTCGCGGGTCAATGACCTGAATGTGCGCTTTCTCGAAGGCGGTGTTTAGCTGCTTCAAAGTCAGCATCACGCCGTCGCGCATTTGTTGGGGCGTTGCGTTTTCCGTGATCAGCGCCAGTTCCAGCGCATCTTTGACCGCCAGAAGATCAGCAGCAAAACGCTCGATGCCGAATTTCCCCGCTTTGGCGACTTCCTCGCGCGCTTGCCGCCGTACGTTTTCCGTTTCGGCGCGCGCTCGCAGGAACGCATCACGTAACTCCTGGGCATCGGCCTCGGCCTTCTGCAATAACGTGGCCAAGTCTGTCGCAACATCGACCGGGGGAGATTCGGCCTCCGGCGCGACATGGGCCAAAACCGTCATTTCATGATCCGCCAACGTCGGCGTTATGTGTTCGGGCTTATGCTTATGTGGCATCGTATTTCTTCCGTCGTCAAGTACAGCTTCAGAAATGGGGGCGATCAGGGTGTTTTCAATAGGCCAAGAACGCAAAGTTCGCCGATTCCTGGCGCCAAAAAACATAAATTAACCGCAAAGAATGAAAAAGGCACAAAGAATTCTCACACAAAGACGCGAAGCCGCGAAGAAAACGAAACCTCCTTCCCTCGCTTGTGGGGGAAGGCCAGGCCGCCGCCCCAGAGCGATTGAGCCAAAAGAGAAACCTCCTTCCCTCGCTTGTGGGGGAAGGCCAGGTTAACGTCGATCTCGCCTTGATGTATTTGTGAAACCTCCTTCCCTCGCTTGTGGGGGAAGGCCAGGATGGGGGCGTAGGCTGGCCCCAACAAAAACACAACCATAAAAAACGCCCTCTCTCCTTCCCCTCTTCCGCTTGGCGGGAGAGAAGAGATTCTCCTTCGCGCTTCCGCATGAGAATTCTGCGTTCTTTGCGATTAAATCGTGTTTTTCGCCCCCGCCCTGCGCCCTGCGACTTCGCGCAGGGTGACACGCGCGGGGTGGCGCGCTTCGCTTATCTGGTATCTACGTTTGCTACCTGAAATCCGGAAATCTTTTTCACTCCAGATAGCGCACCTGCAGCACTGCGCGGTCGGCGTAGTCGAGATCAAATTCTTCTTTTAAATAATCGGCCATGTTGCCGTAGCGTGATTCGATAGCATCAAGCGCCGTCTTGATAAATGCTTCGCAAGCGGAGAACATGCAAACCAACGCGTCATACTTCGCGCCCATCCGCTGTTTATCGACAGTCGCCAACCAGCGTCCGCGGTACGACGCCAGCGACGTTTCCGTCGCCATATAGTCTTCAATCACAGTCTGCCGCGATGCGCCCAGCGCCAGCAACACGATGGCGCTGCCCACGCCGGTGCGGTCTTTGCCGATCGCACAATGCTGCACGAGATGTGGCGTTTCCGGCGCGCGCATCCACGTCAATAGACGCCGGTACGCTGGGTTGCCGAACGGCAGCCGCAGATACAATTCGTTCATGAACGCAAAAGCGCGCTGCCCGTCAACCGCATAAGAAAGCAACTGCATCGGGCTGGCGCCGTTTTCCCATTGACCCGGATTGGCCGGAACGCGCTCGTACTGCACATCGCGCCATAGCGAATCCGGCTTCCGCCACGCTTCCGCTTCATCGCGGTAATCGAGCACATGCGTCACCGGCAACGCCGCCAATGTTTCCCTGTCTTCTGTCGTCAATTCATCCAGCGCGCCGGAACGAAACAACAACCCCGGCTTGACCGTCCGCCCGTCGGCCATCCGGCAACCGCCCAGATCGCGAAAATTGACACCGCCTTGCAAGTGGATTTTTTGAGGTTCTTTCACGAAAAGTTTTAACCGCAAGGAACGCCTGAAGCGCAAAAAAATCTAAATCCTCTCCTTTACGGAGAGGAGAAAAATTCCTTCCTCCATGTAGGGGAAGGTCGAGACGAGAACCGACAACACAAAAAATGAACGCAACTGAATCGAAAAAGCTCCAAACCTCTTTGCTCTCTATGCGTTCTTTGCGGCGCCCTTTCAAGCCCCCAAATACGCCCGCCGCACTTCGTCGTTATGCAGCAACGCCTGCCCGCTATCGGACAAAACAATTTTGCCGTTCTCCAGAACATAGCCACGATCGGCCAGCGCCAGCGCTTTATGCGCATTTTGTTCGACCAGAAAAACAGCGATGCCCTCTTCGCGGATGGCCTCGATGATCTTGAAAATCTGGGTAATGATCAGCGGCGCCAAGCCCAGCGATGGCTCATCAAGCAACAACAGTTGCGGCCGGCTCATCAACGCCCGCCCAATCGACAGCATTTGCTGTTCGCCGCCTGACATAGTTCCCGCCCGTTGATCCATCCGCTCTTTCAGGCGCGGGAAAAGATGGAACACTTTTTCCAAGCTGTGCTCAACCTGCGCGCGGCTTTCAAAAAAAGCGCCCATCTTCAGATTTTCAATGGCCGTCAGTCCCGGAAATACCCGTCGCCCTTCCGGCGCGATGCCGATCCCGCTCTGCATGATTTCATGCGTCGGGTTATGCGTGATGTCGTCGCCTTCAAAAAGAATACGGCCGCTGCTGGCTTTCGGAGACCCGCAAATAGTCATCAGCAACGTCGTTTTGCCAGCGCCATTGGCGCCGATCAGCGTTACGATTTCGCCGCGCTGAATTTCGATCGACACGCCCTTCAACGCTTCGATCTTGCCATAATGCGTATGAACATTGTCAACCCGCAGCAATACGTCGCCCATCATTCGCCTCCCAGATAAGCGCGAATCACATTGGGGTCATGGCGAACCTGCTCCGGCGTCCCTTCGGCAATCGGTTGCCCGTATTCCATCACCAGAATACGCTCAGAAATTTCCATCACCAGGCTCATGTCGTGTTCAATCAGCAGCACCGACACATCGCAAGTGTCGCGCAGATCACGAATCAGCTGATCCAGCGCCGCTGTCTCCTGCGGATTCAACCCCGCCGCCGGCTCATCAAGCATCAACAGCTTCGGCTTGGTAATCATGCAACGGGCGATTTCCAGTCGTCGCTGCTGACCGTACGACAGGTTGCCCGCTTCGCGGTTAGCGACTTCACGCAGATGCACTTTATCGAGCCAGAAAGCGGCACGCTCCAGAGCCTCCTGCTCCGACTTTTGAAACGCTCGCGTATTCAGCAGTCCTTGCAGCAATCCGGTTTTCAACTGCGCATGCTGCGCCACCAGCAGGTTCTCGACCACAGTCATGTTGCGAAACAACCGGATATTCTGAAAGGTTCGCACAACTCCACGTCGCGCGATCTCGTGACTGGTTCGCCCAGCGATGTTGGCGCCGCCGAACATGATATCGCCGGAGGTCGGTTTATAAAATCCGCTGACGCAATTGAACACGGTCGTCTTACCAGCGCCATTGGGGCCGATAATCGCGTAGATTTCTTTTTCGGCAACGTCAAATGTGATGTTATCGACCGCCATCAAACCGCCGAACCGCATCTGCAATTGACGAATACTCAAAATCGGCGCAGCCTTCGCTGCGGTTTTTGCCGCCGTTTCCGCTGCGCCTTTTACTGCCTCCCCGCTCATGACGGCAACTCCACCCGCCGACGCGACGCCGGCCACAAACCCTGTGGCCGCCAGAGCATCATCAGCACCATCACCGCGCCGAAGACCAGCATTCGGTATTCGGCAAAGCCACGCGCGAATTCCGGCAACAGTGTCAACGCCAGCGCCGCCAATATCACGCCGCGTTGCGACCCCATGCCGCCAAGAACGACGATCGACAAAATAATCGCCGATTCAATGAAGCCGAACGAATCCGGCGTTATCGAACCCAAAAACGCCGCGTAAAACGCGCCGGCAAAACCCGCAAACATGCTACCCAGCGAAAACGCTGTCAGTTTGATCATCGTTGGATTCAACGCCAGCGAGCGACAGGCGATTTCATCCTCGCGCAACGCCTCCCAGGCGCGGCCGATCGGCATCCTGACCAATCGGTTGATCAGAAACGCTGCGATCACCACCAGCAAAAGCCCGATGAAATACAGCGCCAGTTGCTGATAAACGCTGCTGTAATCAAGCCCCAACACCTGCCACAAGGTCGAGCTGTCTTCGGCCCGCGCTTGCTTGGTGATTTCGAAACCGAACAGCGTCGGCTTCGAAATGTTATTGATGCCGTCTGGTCCATGTGTGACACTGTCCCAGTTGTTCAACATGATGCGGACGATCTCGCCGAATCCCAGCGTAACGATCGCCAGATAATCGCCGCGCAGCCGCAGCACCGGAAAACCGAGCAAGATGCCGAACAGCGCCGCCGTGATACCGGCAAGCGGCAGCGCGTACCAGAAGCCGATGCCGAAATTGACATTGAGCAGCGCGTAGGTATAAGCGCCTATCGCGTAAAACGCCGCATGTCCCAGATCGAGCAGTCCCGCGTAACCCACGATGATGTTCAAGCCGAGCGCCAGCAGAATATAAATCATCGCCATCGTCACTGCCGTCAACATCGCGCCGCCTCCCAGCGGCGTAAACGGCCACACCAGCGCCAGCACCACAAACGCGCCGAGCCACCACTTCTTGTAATCAGCCGCCTTCTGCGACCACAGCGTCGGAATGGATACTTTACGAATAAGCACAAACGGCAGCACCAACCGCACCACAAAGACAACCAGCGCAGCGATAATCGGCCATGTAAAATCCTTGTACAGCGCCAGCCCGGTGCTCTCGACCTTAAGCCGCATCCCGATCATCGGGATGGTCAAAACCGCCGTCACCGCTGCTGCGATAAAAGCATCTTTGATAATTTTTATTTTGGTCGTATCGCGCATTACACTTTCTCCACTTCGGGGCGTCCCAACAACCCCGATGGGCGAATCAGGAGAATCAAAATCAGCAGACCGAATGACACCATGTCCTTATATTCGGTTGGCAAAAAAGCGGACGCGAAAGTTTCCACCAACCCCAGCAGCGCGCCCCCCAGCATCGCGCCGGGAATACTGCCAATGCCGCCCAATACCGCGGCAGTAAACGCTTTTAATCCGGCCAGAAAACCAATGAACGGATTGATCTTGTTGATCGACAAACCGATCAGCACGCCACCGATCGCCGCCAACAACGCTCCGAGAATGAACGTGAACGAAATCACTTTGTTGACATCGATACCGAGCAATCCGGCCATCCGGATATCCTGCGAGCAAGCGCGGCAGGCGCGCCCCATCCGCGTGTGACGAATGTACAGCGTTACCGCCACCATCAACACCACCGTCGCGATTAAAATCAGCGCCCGCGAGTTGGACATACTGACCCCGAAGCCGTTCATGTCTATCGTGAACAGATGACCGGTAATCAAGTTGGGAACCAGCAAATCGCGCGAGGATTGCAAAACCGCAACGTAATTCTGAAAGAAGATCGACATCCCGATCGCTGAGATCAGCGGCACCAACCGCGGGCTGCCGCGCAAGCTGCGATACGCGCAACGCTCAACCGCCCAACCGTAGGTGGAAGTCACCATGACCGCCACCACCAGCGCCGCCGCCACCAACAGCCACGGCGGATAACCCGCCGCCGTGCCGATCGCGGTAATCGTGATCAGCCCGATGTAAGCGCCGATCATGTAAATTTCGCCGTGCGCAAAGTTGATCATGCCGATGATGCCGTACACCATCGTATAGCCGATCGCAATCAGCGCGTAAATCGCACCGAGGCTCAGCCCGTTAATCAATTGCTGCAAAAATTGCGGAAAAAACTCGCCCATTCAAAAGCTCCACCCCGATGCCCGTTATCCTGCCGTGTATTTTCTTAAGATGCACACACTCGCTCGGACTTTTAAAAAATACGCCGGACACCCGCTAAGGCGTCCGGCGCCGTTGCATGAATCAGGGAGCCAGAGTTTTGCTGGCGTCCTTGTGCCAGGTAAAGATGTCGAACCGCGCCGTCGCCCAGTCGCCCTCCGGCGTGAACTCAACGCTGCCAAGAACCGTATTGAACTTGTTCTTGTGCATGTACTCGGCCACTTTCTTCGGGTCTTCCGATTTCGCTCCGTTAATCGCCTCACCCAAAACCTGCATCGCTGCATACGAAGTCATGATAAACACACCAGAAGGATCTTGCTTCTTCGCCTTGAAAGCTTCAACAATCTTGGCGTTGGTCGGCTCTTTCGAGAAATCCGGCGGCAATGTCACCAGCAGTCCTTCCGCCGATTCGCCCTTCACGTCCGACACCGCAGCGCCTTCCGGGCCCATCCAGCGCGCGCCGAGATTTTGATCATGCGCCTGCTTCAGAAGAAGAATCAACTCAGGATGATAGCCGCCGTAATAAACGAAATCGACGCCTGCCTGCTTCATCTTGGTGATCAACGCCGAAAAGTCGGTATCGCCCTTATTGATCCCCTCAAACATCACCGGCTTCACACCATGCTTTTCAACCGTGTTTTTCACCTGCGTCGCAACACCCTGGCCATAAGTCTGCTTGTCGTGAATGATCGCCAGTTTCTTCGGCTTCATCTTGTTGAGGATGTAATCAGCCGCCGCCGGCCCCTGCTGGCTGTCCTTGCCAATGGTGCGGAAGAAAGTTTTGTAGCCGAACGTCGAAAGCTCATCCGCCGTTGCCGACGAACTTACCATCACCACATCATTTTCGTTGTATATCTGCGCCGCCGGTTTGAACGCGCCTGAACACACGTGCCCGAGCACAAATTTGATCTTTTCGCTGACCACCTTGTTGGCCACTGCCGGCGACTGTTTCGGTTCGCAAGCGTCATCCATTTCGACCAGTTCGACCTTCTTTCCAAGCAGGCCGCCACGCGCATTAATATCATTGGCCGCCATATGGACGCCGGCGCGATGCATATCGCCATACTGCGCCACCGGCCCGGTAATCGCCGACGCCACAGCTATTTTGATCGTACCGTCAGCCGCCAGCGCGCTGCCGCCAGCCCATACCATTGCCGCTGTCAGTGCGGCCGCCATTACGGTTTTCTGCATTTTCATCGTTACTCTCCTTACTTCGTTCAAAAGTTCTTCAAAGATCAATGCTCACTTTAAATAAAAAGCGAGCCGGCACGCATATCTTAACCCCAATTCCTTAACATTCCTCTCCAATACCTGAATGCATTTCAGAGGCACAACAACCGTCCGGACAAAAATCCCGGCATATTCCCGGTGACGGATAGCCGCTGACTCCGAACAACGCCTCCGGCATCTCAAGCTTGCGGCCTCGCCGCACCGGAAATGCGAGGATGACAACGCGCCCTTGTACGGCGCGTACCACCCGGCCTCGATAAAAGCCGGGCGCGTGGAGAAGCGTAGCGATCAGTATAATACAGATGCTACGTTATCCATGAATTTCTGCGCCATATTGCAGCGCCCCTGTTTGAGAAAAAAGAGAGTGGCATAGACACTGGCATGGATACTTCTCCGCCTGCGCCGTTCTGCGGACACGCCCGCTTCACTTTGCGTACCGCGTTGCGCAGGTTTTCGATGCGATCCACCAACAGCGTATGAGAGCGTTCGGCCAAATTAACCGTAAAGAAATAAGTTCCGTACCGGGAGTTCCCCTTCTTCCGCAGCGGGGAAAAGCTGGATGCCAGTGCTGGTCGGCATCGACGAGCCGGCATTCCCCTCCCCCGCTTGTGGGGGAAGGCAGGGATGGGGCCGGCAACAACATCAAAAAAGCGCGTTGGACAAGCTGCGAAGCCCGCGTAGGTTGGGGCGAGCGTGAGCGAACCCCAACACCATCACCGCTCTCCGACAAGAAAATCATCGTTTGCCTCTGCCGCCCAATCCGGTGTCAACCATCCTTGACGGATGTAGCGATGTATCGAACCACCTTCTCGCCATGCGCACCTGTATCTCATAAACCTTCTTCTCAAATGTTGGGGTTCGCAAGCTCACCCAAACCTACGCGAGCTGGGAAGATGATTCCCGGATGGCGCTTCACTTGTCCAGGATACACTTGCTGCACCGGCTACAGTTGAAACCTTAGAAAAAATACAAGCGTTTTGTATTATGCCTCTTGGTCTATAGCGCTGATGACCCTGGCGATAATTTCTCCCGTCGTAACAAGGTCAACCGTTTCGATATAACGAGCCGTCCCTTGCTTAACCCGAGCGGCAATGTCAAAGCTGCGCACCTGATTACAAACAGCAACCCCCTGGGTATCATGCCCCATGATCGGGACTGCCAACCCGACATTGCGCATAAAAGCCCCGCCGCTGGTGATCGGCACGGTCATACATACGCCCAAAGCGTTGATCTCTTTCGGGGTAATAACAATGAAACGATGTCGATCCTTCATTTCCCTCCCCAGTACAGGATTCGGATCAATCCAGAAAATATCGCCGCGCTCAGGCGTTCTAGCGCGAGCCATCAGGCCAGTTCCCGACCAACCGCTTCCCCTTCAAGCGCCCAAGCCGTTTTTTTGTTCAACTTTTTCAATTGCTCGGCCCCCTTAAGCAGCTCGGATAAGCGATAGCGTTTACGGCTTGCGGTGAGAGGCTTGGCTATCAACCGCCCTTCATTGACGTTAAGCTCCATCTGCGCGCCGACTTCCAGATTGAGCTGCTTGAACATTGTCGGCGGAATGGTCATCACCATCGCGCCACCCTGCTTACGGACAGTCGTTTTCACAAGCATTTATACTCCCATATCCATAACTAATGTGCTACAAATGTAGCACACCTATACGTCATGGTCAACATGGCGCCCGTTGTTGCTTGAATCCGTTCATTCCCGCCTTCGGGAAATTCGTGGATATTTTTATAGCTCCCTTTCTCCGTTTGCGGGAGAAAGTTGGGATAGGGGCAGTAACGCTGGCAGGTTTACAACCCACATGATTCGAGCGCCACGTTTTCCACATGAATCAGCTTTCCGTCAATCTGCACACCGGAATCCACGCGCTCATCTCTGTGATAAACATCCTTAACCTCCAGTTCACGACCCTGAACCCTCAAGCAAAAGCGCGAACCATCAGCGCGGATCGCTTCGTCGAACTGAATCTTTGCCTCTTTCAAAACGCGCTTCACCTCATCTGAGCCATTAATAGTAAAAAGCTGATGTATGGCTTTTTTAGCTGCTGTGCTGCCTTTGCTGTTGCACTTGGTCAAATCAGGGTATTGCTGAAGAAGCGATTTTGCCGCATCCGAAGGGATACCCAAAATATACGAGTCGATGGGAAGATCGCCTGAAAAATTTCCGACTCCAAAAATCATATAGCTTTCCGTCAAAGGCTGTTTCTTGCCGTAAACAATCTTCACACCCCCTTTCGTCAACGTCAGCGTCTCAGTTGTCTCAATCATCTTTGACGATTTCCGGGAATCGGAGAAAAAGAAATAATATCCTCCCAAAACCATCGCTATAACAACAAGCCATTTCAACATGAATGCCATTCCCTTATCAGTTTGTGATTTTTGGCCTGAAACTGTGAGCCGTCCTTGGCGGCTACCCTATTTTCAACTTCATCTGCTCGTAGCGAGCATCCTCTTCTTCCTGATTGCAGATATACGCTCGTACAATGTCCTCGTCCAACCCAACCGTCGAAACAAAGTACCCTC
>WQUA01000010.1 GCA_009786025.1 Pseudomonadota bacterium
GGCAAGACGACGCTGCTGCGGATGCTGGCCGGTTTGTCGCACCCGTTGTCGGGAAAAATCCTGTGGCGGGGGCGGGAGGTGCGGGCGTTTGATCCGGTGTTACGCAATAACCTTACGTTCGTCGGGCACGCGCCGGCGCTCAAGGATGAGTTGACTGCGGAGGAGAATTTGACGTTGCTGGTGAAACTGGCCGGTGAGACGGTGGCGCCGGGCGCGCTGCGCGAGGCGTTGCGGGAAGTGGCTCTGGGCGCGCGACTGACGGTGCCAGCGCGCGTTTTGTCGCAGGGGCAGCGGCGGCGGATCGGGTTGGCGCGGTTGGCGCTGGCGCCGCGTTTGTTGTGGGTGCTGGATGAGCCGGTGACGGCGCTGGACCCGGCGGGGATTGCGTTGTTGACGGGAATGATGGCGACGCATTTGGCCAAGGGCGGCGCGGTGATTGCGGCGACGCATCAGGCGCTGGATTTACCGGCGGGTATAGTGCGGCAGTTGTCGTTTCAGTGAAGGTGAGCGGTGTGACGACGAATTCTTCTCCAGTATTATCTGCAAGTGCCGCAGTAGTGGATCGCGCAGCGATGGAGTTTGGCGACGGCGCGTTGGCGGCGTTTTTCTGGGCGCTGCGGCGCGATTTGCGTTTGGCGCTGCGCTCGCGCGCCGAGTTGGGCGTTCAGGTTTTGTTTTATATCATTGTGGTGGCGTTATTTCCGCTGTCGATGTCACCGGACAAAGAATTATTGTTGTTGCTCGGCCCCGGGGTGTTGTGGGTGGCGGCGCTGCTGGCGTCGTTGTTGTCGCTGTCGCGCTTGTTCGCCAGCGATTACGCCGACGGGACGCTCGAACAAATGACGATGTCGCCATTACCGTTGCCGGCGCTCATTCTGGGGAAGATCAGCGCGCATTGGCTGACGACGGGTTTGCCAGTGGTGTTGTTAGCGCCGTTGTTGAGCATTCAGTATTATCTGGAGCCGGAAGCGATTGGGGTATTGATGGCGGGGCTGCTGATCGGCACGCCGATACTGTCGCTGTTGGGTGCGATCGGTGCGGCGTTGACGCTGGGTCTGCGTTCGGGTGGCGGCAGTTTGTTGGCGTTGCTGATTTTGCCGTTGTATATTCCGGTGCTGATTTTCGGCGCGGGCGCGGTCGATGCGGTGCGCGGCGGTTTGGGCGCTGACGCTAATTTTTCGTTGCTGGCGGCGGGTTTACTCCTGGCGTTGGCGGGCGCACCGTTTGCAACATCGGCAGCGGTGCGGATTTCGTTGGATTGATGGTTAGGATTTAAGCGATGAGTGGATTCAAATACGCAGCGCCGGCGCAGTTTTATCCGTTGGCAGGAAAGATGGCGCTGTGGTTTGCGGTAGCGGCGGCAGTTCTGGCGGTGATCGGGCTGGTCATCGGCTTGTATCTGGCGCCGATCGATGTGACGCAGAAGGATTCGTACCGGATCATTTTCATTCATGTGCCCGCTGCCTGGATGTCGATGTTTCTGTATGTGGTGATGGCGTTCTGGGGCGCGCTGGCGCTGGGGCTGAATACGCGGCTGTCGGCGATGACGGCGCAGGCGATTGCGCCGACCGGAGCGTTGATGACGGCGCTGGCGCTATGGACGGGCGCGTTCTGGGGCAAGCCGACCTGGGGAACGTACTGGGCGTGGGACGCGCGGATGACCTCGGAACTGATTCTGCTGTTTCTTTACCTCGGTATTATCGCGTTGCGCCACGCGATCGACGATCCGCGTCGCGCCGACAAAGCGTGCAGCGTGCTGGCGCTGGTCGGCGTGGTCAATGTGCCGATTATCTATATGTCGGTGCGCTGGTGGAATACGTTACATCAAGGCGCGACGATCAAGGCGGGAAATGCGTCGATTGACGCTATCATGCTGGCGGGGATGTTGATTATGGTGTTCGCGCTCTGGTTTTATTCAATCGCAGTGATTTTGGTGCGATTGCGCGCGATCATGCTGGAACGCGAAGCCGGCGCCGCCTGGGTGGCGCGTTGGGTTGGGGAAAAACCAGCAGAAGAGAGAGAGGAACGATGATGAGCGAATTTTTCGCAATGGGCGGTTACGCCTTTTTCATTTGGATGGCGTATGGGATGGCGGCTTTGCTGATCGTGCTGGAAATTGTCGCCGTGCGGGCGCATCGTCAGCGGGCGCTGCAATTAGCCCGGCACAGCGATGTTCATGAAATTGCGGCTGCCGGAGCGCAGTTGAAGGAGGCGGAATGAGCGTGGGGCAGGAAATAGCGCAGGGGAAAGAAGTCATTCTGCCGGGGAAACTCAAGCCGCGGCACAAGCGGTTTCTCTGGATTATCATCGGACTGGTGTTTGTCGCGGCCATCGTGGCGTTGGTGTTAAACGCGTTTGGCACCAGCATTACCTATTTTTATTCGCCGACCGAAGTGATGCAGGACAAAGTGCCGCACGGGCGGGCGTTTCGAATCGGCGGAATGGTCGAAGGCGGCAGTGTGGTGCGCGACAGTGGCGGGCTGACGGTTCATTTCAAAGTCACTGATACCGCCGAGACCGTTCCAGTGGTTTATACCGGTATTCTTCCCGATCTTTTCTCCGAAAATAAAGGCGTGATAGCGCAGGGCAAGCTCGACGAGCACGGTGTCTTTCAGGCAACGCAAGTGCTGGCCAAGCACGACGAAAACTATGTGGCGCCGGAAGTCGCGGCGGCGATGGATGCGGCACAAAAGGCGCGTGCGACGGAAACGCTGAAACAATAAACCTGAAACCGGCGGCGCGCGGGCGCTACCGGTTTCTTGCAACGGTTGGGGTAGAAAACGATGATTCCTGAGATTGGACAGTTTGCATTGATTTTGGCGGCGCTACTGCTGATGGTGCAGGGTACTTTGCCGCTGGTGGGGGCGGCAAAAGGCATTTCGGCGTGGATGGCGCTGTCGCGCCGCACCGCGCAAGGGGCGTTTTTCTTTTTGGCGCTGGCGCTGGGTTGCCTGATTTATTCGTTCATTGCCAACGATTTTTCGGTATTGAATGTGGCGAACAACTCCAACACCAAATTGCCGCTGGTGTACCGGATCGCTGCGGCGTGGGGATCGCACGAAGGCTCGATTCTGATGTGGGTGTTCATGCTGGGGCTGTGGTCGTGCGCGGTCAGTATTTTCTCCAAACATCTGCCCGAAGAAATGACGGCGCGGGTTTTGGGTGTGATGGGTTTGGTCGGTACGGGTCTGGCGCTCTTTTTGTTGTTGACCTCGAATCCGTTCGACCGGATTTTTCCGGTGCCAGTCGAAGGGCGCGACCTGAATCCGTTGTTGCAAGATCCAGGAATGGTGTTACACCCGCCGATGCTGTACATGGGCTACGTTGGTTTTTCGGTGGCGTTTGCGTTTGCGGTGGCGGCGCTGCTGGGAGGCAGGCTTGATGCGACTTGGGCGCGCTGGTCGCGACCATGGACGACACTGGCCTGGAGCTTTCTGACCATCGGCATTTTGATCGGTAGTTGGTGGGCGTATTACGAACTGGGCTGGGGTGGCTGGTGGTTCTGGGACCCGGTTGAAAACGCTTCGCTGATGCCCTGGTTGGTCGGTACGGCGCTGATTCATTCGCTGGCGGTGACCGAAAAGCGCGGTACGTTCAAGATATGGACGGTGTTGTTGGCGATTTGTACATTCTCGCTGTCGCTGCTTGGCACTTTCCTGGTGCGTTCGGGGGTGCTGACCTCAGTGCATGCGTTTGCGACGGACCCGCGCCGCGGTATGTTCATTCTGGCGCTGCTGGCGCTGGTTATCGGTGGCTCATTGGCGTTGTTTGCGTTCCGGGCGCTGAACGTTGGCACAGCCGGGAAATTCAAAATTATCTCGCGAGAATCTACACTGCTTGCCAACAATGTCTTGTTAACCGTCGCGTGCGGAACCGTGCTGCTCGGCACCTTGTATCCGTTGTTTCTTGATGCATTGAAATTAGGAAAAGTCTCCGTTGGCCCTCCGTATTTCGAGGCGGTATTCGTGCCGTTTATGGTGCCGATGGTGCTTTTGATGGGCGTTGGTGCGGTGGCGCGCTGGAAAGAATCGACATGGTCTGACTTGCGGGCACGGCTACGCTACGTGTTACCGGTAGCGCTCGCTCTGATAGTGGCTTCGCTCGCGGTGGTGGCTGTGGTGGTTTTTGAGAAGAGCGCATCTGCCCTGAATTGGATGCTGAGTCTTGAAACGATGGTGCAACTGACGTCTGTAAAACGCATTGCGTTGTTAACAATAGGCTTTTCCATGGCGCTCTGGATTGTGACAACGTCGTTGGCTGGTTTTCTTGATCGCGTCAAGCATGTTGAAGGCAGCCTCGGCGAAAAGCTGGCGCGACAACCACGTAGCTTCTGGGGGATGTTCGCGGCGCATATCGGCGTGGCGATATTTATCATCGGGGTGACGACGGTCAAAGGGTTTGAAGCCGAGCGCGACGTGCGGATGGCGCCGGGCGATACGGTGAGCGTGGGCGGCTACACTTTCCGCTTTGAAAGCGTTACAGACCGCGAGGGGCCGAATTACCATGCGACGCGCGGTGTTTTTGAATTGAGCAAGGGCGATAAGCCGGTGCGCAAGCTGTATCCGGAAAAACGGGCGTATTTTGCGTTCGGAATGCCGATGACCGAAGCAGCGATCGACAGCGGCTTCTTCGGAGATCGCTATGTTTCGCTGGGCGAGCCGATTAACGATGGCAAGCAGTCGTGGAGCGTTCGCGTTTATCACAAACCGTTTGTGACCTGGATTTGGGGCGGTTGTATTTTGATGACGCTGGGCGGATTGCTGGCGCTCTCTGATCGCCGTTATCGGGCGAAAGCACGGCGCGATGCAGCGCCCTTGCCGCCGTTGAAGTTGGAGAAGGCATGAAAAAGAAGTTATTGTTACTGATTCCGTTGGCTGTGTTTGTGGTGCTGGCGGGGTTCTTTATTGTTGGGCTAGATCGCAACCCGCGCGAGATTCCGTCGCCGCTGATCGGCAAGCCGGCGCCGGCATTCGCATTATTGGATTTGAACGCGCCGGAAAAAACCGTAGCGTCGCAGGAATTTCTCGGTCAGGTCTGGCTGCTCAACGTTTGGGCATCATGGTGTGTTTCGTGCCGGGCCGAACATAAGCTGCTGGTCGACTTTGCAAAAAACAACGATGTGTTGATCGTCGGTTTGAATTACAAAGATAAAGCCGCCGATGGCAAAACATGGTTGCGGCAATACGGCAACCCGTACAAGGTTGCGGTCATGGATACCGACGGCCGCGTTGGAATTGATTACGGCGTATATGGCGTGCCTGAAACTTTTCTAATCGACAAGCAGGGCGTTATTCGTTATAAACAAATCGGGCCGGTAACCGAAGAAGCATTGAACGAAACCATCATTCCGATGATTGAGGAGCTGAAAAAATCATGAAACGGTTTCTTTTGGCTTGCGCAATAAGCGTTATAGGGTGCTGGAGTTGCGCGCTGATCGCGGCTGAGGCCGTGCCGACGGAAGACGACCCGGTGGCGCAGAAACGGGCGGTAGAGCTGGCGGCGAAATTGCGTTGTTTGGTGTGTCAGAATCAGTCGATCGCCGAGTCGGAAGCGGAACTTGCCGTCGATCTGCGGCGGCAGGTGCGCGAGCAAATTGCTACCGGCAAGAGCGATAAGGAAATCATTGCTTTCATGACCGACCGCTACGGCGATTTTGTTTTGTACGAACCGCCGGTGAAATCGACGACGATACTGTTGTGGGTCGGGCCGCTGTTGTTGCTGGTGGCAGGCGCAGCGGCGATGGTTTTTCTGCTGCGCGGACGTGGTCGCGAAGCGGAGCCGGCGCCGTTGACGGAGGCCGAGCAGGCGCGGGCAGCGGCGTTGCTTGAAGGCCGTGAGGTGGCGGATAAATTGCCGGATAAAAAGGGGAAGTGACGTGATCGGATTTCTGGCGGTTGCCTTCGTATTGACCGTGTTGGCGTGCTTGTGGCTCTTTGTGCCGCTATTCAGAAATCGCGCTGATAAAGGCGGAGAGCGGGAACGCGGTCAGACCAATTTGCAGATTCTGCGCGAGCAATGGGCGGAACTCGAAAACGATCATCGTTCTGGCGCGATCGGCGACGCCGAGCTGGCCGAAGCGAAAGCTGAGCTTGAGCGGCAGACGCTGGAAGAAGCTGCCGGGCTGAAAAATACGGCGAAAAAAACGGAGGCAAGCGAAGCGGCGCAGCAAAAACCGGCGATCCTCTGGGGCGTCGCCGGTTCGCTGGCGCTGCTGTGTGTCGCAGCAGTGCTTTACGCTGTGGTCGGAACGCCGTCTGCGTTTGATCCGGGGGTGGCAGTCGCGGAGGTGGCGGAAAAACCCCCGCATGATCTTTCGCCGACGCAAATGGACGAGATGTTGAGCGCTTTTGCCGCCAAGCTGGAAAAAGAGCCGAACAACATTGAAGGAAGGTTGATGCTGGCGCGTTCTTATGCGCAGATCGGCAAGTACCCGCAAGCGGCGGCGACCTACGAAAAAATTATCAGCCGTATCCCCGATGATGCCATCGTGCTTGCCGATTATGCCGATTTGCTGGCGATGATGCAGGGAGGCCATCTGGACGGGCGACCGATGGAGTTGATAGAACGGGCGCTGAAAGCCGATCCAACCCAATGGAAGGCGCTGGCGCTGGCGGGGACGTATGCGTTTGATAAGCAGGATTACGCTCAGGCGGAAGCGTATTGGGTCAAAATGAAGGCAACCGTACCGGCCGATTCCGAAATCGCTCGCTCGATTGACGATGGCATCGCCGAAGCGCGGGCGCGGGCGGGTGAAAAGTCGAGCACTTTCTCCGGAAAACCGGCAGCCAAGGAGAAGTCAGGCGCGAAATAAAGGGGTAAAAACCCGGCGCGCGACCATGCCTTCGGTATAATATCGAAGCAGTGGCGCGAAGCCCCATTAAGCGTCACTCCGGAAGGTGTGGCGCTTTTTTAATATCTGTCATTTGTTATTTGATGTAAGTCAAATAACAGATAAAGCGTCGGCAGTCGGAAGAAAACTCTTGCTAGACTCCCCAAAACGGCATTTTGTCTGCTGTTTTTTAGTAACGTCGTTTAACGCTGTTAATAACTGATAGGAGTTCCACCATGAAGCGTAGTTTGATGGGTCTCTGGCGGTATATAGCATTGGCAGTCGCGCTGGGTCTTCTTGCCTTTGTTTCGCCGGCGGCAATGGCGCAGAAAAGCAAGGACGTCAATCCGACGCAATGTTACGCTTGCCACCAACCGATTAAAGAATTTCACTCAAGCGGGAAACACAAATCTGTGAATTGTATGTCCTGCCACGATAAATTAACCGAACACTTGGCTGACGCCTCCAAACGCCCGGTAACCAAGACAGACCCGGCTGTTTGCGGCGCTTGCCACAAACCACAGTATGAATCGCAGTACAAGATGGATTGGCACAGAGAAGGCCGTGCTGAAAAATCGTTGTACTCCGGCCCGACGCCGAATCCGTCGTTCGACAAAATCCTGATGCCGCACGGCTTCACCAAAGAACATGCGTTACCGCGGTCGCACGCCTTCATGGTGATCGACCAGTTTGTGGTTGACCGCTCTTTCGGTGGTCGTTTCCAGCCCAAGGATGGTTGGAAGATGTATGCAATGAAGGCTGGCGGCAGCATCAACACTTGGGATGTGCTGCAAGACACCCATCCGGAAGATCAGACGCAGAAAGCATTCAAGCCGGGCTATGCGGCAGCGGCCAATCCGGTTTGTATGTCGTGCAAGTCACAGGATCACATCCTTGACTGGGCATACATGGGCGATCCGACGCCAGGCGCCAAATGGAGCCGGGCGTCGAATCCGGTTGAAATGGCCAAGAGCATCGACCATGCGCTCAACTGCTTTTTCTGTCACGACCCGCACGCGGCGAAACCGCGCGTTGTTCGCGACGCTCTGATCCAGGCGCTTACCCGTCCGGAAGGCACGTTGTTCAACAAGGATACGCATGCGGCGAAGATTGACGTCAAAGATATGGGTGTTCGCGGCTTTACCCGCAAGATCGCCATGCTTGACAAGTACGATCCGCAACTGCAATGCGGCCAATGCCACGTCGAGTACAACTGCAACCCGGGTATGGAACCGGAAAGCGGCGAAGCGGTGACGATGAAAGATCAGCGCACCAACTACTTCCCGTTCATTAACGTGTGGGATCTTGGCAAGACGTACAGAGATCTGAAATTCGGCGATTTCAAGCACAAGATCACCGGCGCGTTGTTGTGGAAAGGCCAGCACCCCGATGTCGAAACCTTCTATGGTTCGAAGCATCAAGTGGCCGGCGTCAAGTGCAGCGATTGCCACATGCCGAAGATGAAAGATCCGAAGACCGGCAAGACCTTCACGTCGCACTGGACCGTGTCGCCGAAGAATTACATCAAGGAAACCTGCCTGACCTGCCACAAAGACTGGAATGAGCAGCAAGCCGTGTATGTGATCGACGCGATGAAGAACCACTTCATGGGCAAGATGCGCAAAGCGGAGTTCTGGCTGACCCGGTTGATTGACAAGATCGAAGAAGCCAGGAACCTGGGTGTCGATGCGGCGGCGCTGAAAGAAGCGCAAGCGGCTCATGCAGAAGCGCACATCCATTGGGAATGGTGGTCAGCGGCCAATGCCGGCTGGTTCCATAACCCCGAAATGGCGACTGATTCAGTCAACTATGGTATGGATGTCTCGCAAAAAGCCATCGACAAACTCGACAAAGCGATGGTGGATGCACGCGCCTCGCGTGTGGCGAGCAGCCCCGCTCCGGCTGCGGCTCCTACCGGAAAGTAAGCGGCAATCAGTAGCTTCTCTGTAAAAACGGCGCCTGCGGGCGCCGTTTTTTTACGGGTATCTCCGGCAAATAACAGGCGCAAAAGACAAGCGCCAAAGCTACGAACGGCGCTCGTCGCGCATGCTTCATGCCCCGGCTATGCAAGTTAAGGAAACTGTGAAACAATGACACCAACTTACTAAATTAAGCAGGTGCAAGATGCTGGATCGGGATGGTTATCGACCGAGCATCGCTATAGTGATCGCCAACGCCAGAAACCAGGTTTTCTGGGGAAAGCGGCTTCGCGAGCATTCGTGGCAGTTTCCGCAGGGGGGTATCGACCCCGACGAAGCGCCGGAAGAAGCGATGTATCGAGAACTCTGGGAAGAAGTGGGACTTTCCGCGCAACATGTCCGCATTCTGGGGCGAACGCGCGACTGGTTGCGTTATCACGTGCCGAAGCAATGGGTGCGGCGCGAGTGGCGCGGCAACTACCGAGGGCAAAAACAAATATGGTATCTGCTGCGCTTTATCGGGCGCGATTCCGACATTAATTTGCGAATGACCGAGAAGCCCGAATTTGATGCCTGGCGCTGGAACGATTATCAAGTGCCGCTCGATGCGGTGATCGAATTCAAACGCGACGTTTACAAAAGCGCATTACAGGAACTGGAACATTTTCTTCACCGGCGTGCGCCTTACCGGCGACGCGGCTCCAGCCATGGCTCCGCCAAACATGAAGGGGAAGAAAAATTGCCGCGAGACCCAACCGTCGCAGCGGAAACGGTGTCGGAAAAAGATAGAGTGACGGCGCGCGAACCGGCGGTTTGAGGGGAAATCAGAAGGGGGCGAAAAATTCTTCTCTCGCGGAGGCACAGAGAAGCCCTCTCCTTTTAAGGCTTGCGGAAGAGGGGAAGATGAAGAACCCATCCCCATCCTAATCTTCCCCTTGAAGGGGAAAGAGTTCATGTTCTTCGCGCCTTCGTACGAAGACTCTAAGCGTTCTTTGCGGCTAATTCGTTTTGGTCGTCGCGCGCAACAGACGATCGTGCACCGCCAGCCACTCGATACTTGCCGGAACATCTTCGATCAACAAAACATCGTCGCCATGCGCGTCCAGTGCGCGCAACGCCGCGTAGAGCGCGTGCGCATAGCCGGAAACATTGATCGGCGCAACGAAGGTGTGCGTGGCATGTTCGAGCGCGGGAACGGTGCGCAGCAGCGCCGCCACGCGCTTGCCCTCTTGCTGGTAGCGACGCGAAACAACGGTCAACGCTTCAGCGGCAACGAGTTCTGCTGATGTGCGTGGCGCGTAATGGGACGCCAGCGTTCCTGATGCGCGTGGCGCGGCAGAAGCGTGGGTACGGTCGAGGCGCTGCAACGGAGCGCCCAGCGTTGCTTCAAGCGCCGCCAGCGGCAGCGAACCGGGGCGCAGCAGCAACGGCGCATCACCGGTGAGTGCGATGATGGTGCTTTCAATCCCGTGTTCGCAAGAGCCGCCATCAACGATTAGCGCGACACGGTCTTGTAAATCATCGGCAACGTGCTGTGCGGTGGTCGGAGAAACATGGCCAAAACAGTTGGCCGACGGCGCGGCAATACCGCGCCCACCTTGCGCGGCGAACGCCTGCAACAAGCGTCTTGCGACCGGGTGCGACGGCATCCGAATACCGATACTGTCCTGACCGCCAGTGATGGTGTCGCTGACGTGCGTGGCGCGCGGCAGGATCAGCGTCAGCGGGCCGGGGCAGAAGCGGGCGATGAGCTTTTGGGCAACTTCGGGAATATCGTGCGCCCAGAACGCAAAATCTTTCGCGGCGGCGACGTGAACAATCACCGGATGATCGGCAGGCCGCCCCTTGGCGGCGAAGATTTTGGCGACGGCGGCGGGATTGCCAGCGTCGGCGCCGAGACCGTAAACCGTTTCTGTCGGGAACGCGACAAGTTCACCGGCGCGCAACAACGTAGCAGCGCGTTTCAATGTGGCATCGGATGCGGGCGCGATAGACGCAGATGCCGCAGACGCAGATGCAGCAGACGAAGATGCGGCAGACACAGACGCAGTAGATGAAGAAGGCGGAAGAACGGTCATATGGTTCGCCATAAAACCCTCTCGGCCCCCCTCTCTCGCAACGCGGGAGAGGGGGAAAAAACATGCAAAGCGGCGAAAGGATTCCCCTCTCCCACTTGCGTGAGAGAGGTGGGGGAGAGGATCGTTAAACCGCAAAAAAGCTTCATGTGATTGAACCTAAAAACCTCAATTGACTGCTTGCGAGCTTATGGAAAACTGCATAGTAACTTGCTTTGGAGTCTTTCTCGACGCCCGCCCATTGGGTGAGTGCGCTGCGCGCGCTCCAGCACAGCGCCCGCCGCGTCATTCTGCGTTGCTCCTCCTCGCGGGATGGCAGCCCGCGTCGTCGCGCCTTGCCTGACACGACGGGCGTGGCACTGGCGAGCACGTCCAACTGAGGTTTCAGGTTGAACGGAACAGCCATGAACGGTGCGAAAACGGCGGCCAAAACCGAAAGCCTAAGGGAAAAGCCGGGAATTTGCTACAATGACACGCTTTGATGTTGGCCAGAGGTCAGGTGACGGGTATCTTTCTGATGCCCGATTTTTGACTTCTGATCCCTGACAGCAACAGAGGTCATGATGAACGAATTTCTTTTTACGTCGGAGTCGGTTTCGGAAGGTCACCCGGACAAGGTGGCCGACCAGATTTCGGACGCTGTGCTCGACGCCATTCTGGAGCAAGACCCGCAGGCGCGGGTAGCGGCGGAAACGCTGGTCTCCACCGGGCTGGTGGTGATGACCGGCGAGATCACGACGCGCGCCGCCGTTGACTATGCCAACGTCGCCCGCTCAGCGATTCGCCGGATTGGCTACAACGATCCGGTGTTGCGCTTCGACGCCGACGGCTGCGCCGTAATGGTGTGCTACGGCCACCAATCGCCCGACATTGCGCAAGGCGTTGATCACGCTTCCGACGCGGCGCTCGATCAGGGCGCCGGCGACCAGGGACTGATGTTCGGTTATGCCTGTGACGAAACACCGACGCTGATGCCGTTTCCGATTTATTATGCGCACCGGCTGGTGCAGCGCCAGGCCGATGTGCGGCGCGATGGGCGATTGCCCTGGCTGCGGCCCGACGCCAAATCCCAAGTCACCGTCCGCTATTGCGATGGCAAACCGGCGGCAATCGACACCGTCGTACTCTCGACCCAGCACCATCCCGAGATGAACGACAAGCAAAAAGAGCTGGCCGAAGCGGTGATCGAAGAAATCATCAAGCCGGTGCTGCCGGTCGAAATGCTCAAAGGCACGCGCTTTCTGGTCAACCCGACCGGGCGCTTTGAAATCGGCGGCCCGCATGGTGACGCCGGATTGACCGGACGGAAAATCATCGTTGATACCTACGGCGGCGCTGCGCCGCATGGCGGTGGTGCGTTTTCCGGCAAGGATCCGTCCAAAGTGGATCGCTCGGCGGCCTACGCGGCGCGCTACGTTGCCAAAAACATTGTCGCCGCCGGACTGGCGCGACAGTGCCAGGTACAGCTTTCCTATGCTATTGGCGTTGCCCGGCCCATCAATGTGACGGTTTACACCGAAGGCACCGGCGTCATTGATGACGCCAAGATCGCGGCGCTGGTCAACGCCCATTTCGATCTGCGCCCCAAAGGCATCATCAAAATGTTGAATCTATTACGCCCAATTTATGCAAAAACTGCCGCATATGGGCACTTTGGCCGTGACGAGCCGGAATTCACCTGGGAACACACCGATAAAGTGCTGCTGCTGCGCGAAGCCGCTGGACTGAAAGGCGGAGCATCGACGCGATAGCTCGTGATAACCGATTGATTTTCATGATGTTTATGATATAGTAAAAGATGTAGGGGCGGGTTTCAAACCCGCCCTGTGTTTCTCGTTCCCCCGCGTGCTTGCGGAAAGGAAAGAGAATCCTCTCTTTCAAGGGGAGGGCTGGGCTGGGCTGGGGTGGGGATGGGGTTCGCCGCGTTTCTTCCTACAGACAAACCGAATTCTTGACAAACATTACTGCATTTATTTTTTAACCAACGCTTTGATTTTATTGAAAAAGGAAACACTATGGCTGACCGTACCCGTACCCGCCGCAACACCATCGAACGCCGTTGCCTCGGCAAAACCTTCAAGCGCATGTTCGTCGGCGCCCCGAAGGGCGTTTTCAAAATGCTGGAACAAGTAAAAAAGCCGAAATCCAGTAAGTGATTGCTTACGCCTAGCCGTAAAGAAGCCCGGTGCGCTTCCGCGTTGCTGCTTACAAGCGGCAAGCTTTTTCCTGCCATTCCCGCGAAAGCGGGAACCAAAATTATTCCCACCGCTCGCGGGAGAGAGAAAAAGACCTCCCCCTTCAGGGTAGGAAACGAAACCCTTTTCCCCGTATACAGGGGAAAGCTTGTGGGCGTGGTGCTAATACTTTGGTTTGAAAAGCTTTTCCCCCGTACGCGAAGGAAGGCTGCTCCAGGTCATCAGATGTGCGTGGCGAGTGCGCCCCTTCCCCTGCATGCGGGGGAAGGCTGGGATGGGGGGCTATAGCGTAATAACCCAGCCAGGCGAAAAGCGCCATCCTAGGGCAAAAAACATGATTTAACCGCAAAGAACGCAAAGAGAGCACAAAGAAATTCTCATACGGAGGCGCGGAGAAAAGCGCGCTCTTCAAGGGAAGGGTAGAAGAGCCGCAGCGCGCTAACAACCATCAGGGATCGACCATCCCCGTCATTCCCGCAAAAGCAAGAATCCAGAGAAGTACCTACTTTATTTCGCTTTTTCGTCCGCGCTGCGCAGGATTGAGCCTAACCCGCTCCAGGCTTCAAAAGAAGAAAAAGAAAAGCGACAGAGAAATACAGAGCCATAAAGTCCTTATAAAACAGCCTATTATTACATCAGCGCGGCAAAATTATAAACATTGGCACACCGCTTGCTTGATAAAGGGCAAGCCCGCGATGTTTGGCGAGGCTTTAAGTATCTCTCCTCTTAAATACGAAAGGAAATATCATGAAAGCAGTACAAAAAGGCTTTACCCTGATTGAACTGATGATCGTTGTGGCGATTATCGCTATTTTGGCGGCGATCGCGATCCCAGCGTATCAGGATTTTATGGTGCGGTCGGCAGTATCGGAAATGTTGGTTTCAGCGTCGGCCTGTAAGAATAATGTTGCTGAATATTGGCAAGATAAGGCGGCGTGGCCGCCCACTCCGGCTGACGCGGGTTGCTCGAACGTAGGTACCGCAAAAACATTGGCGCCGAGTGTGAGTGCGGCTAATGGAGAGGTGACAGTCAGCGCCTCGCCAACTAGTTCTTTGGGGCTGAAACTAGGGGCTGGTACCGACACGCTGGCGTTGGCTCCTTCCGATGGAGTGGCTCCGGGAACACTTGCAACGCCTGCACCGAATCAGCCGATCGGCGAATGGATTTGCCACCCTGGCGCTGGTGGGTCTTCAACCACGATTGCCGTCAAATACCTTCCGTCAACGTGCCGTCCGTAATATAATAACTAGCAAGCTACTTGTTGTTTAGGTGTAAAGCCCCTTCAAGGGGCTTTACACTTTCTTGTTGAGGGTTTATGAATCGCTGGAAGGCCGTGGGGATTCATTTGGCGATCAGCTTCGCGATTGCCTGCGCGGTTACGCTGTTTATCCGTTTCGTTCTCTACCCCGGTTTTTATTTTTATTTGTCTGGCGGGTTTAAGTTATTGCTTTTGATTGTAGGGGTCGATGTTTTTATAGGCCCTTTGCTGACGCTGATCGTTTATAAAAAAGGAAAGAAAAGTCTCGTTTTTGATCTAAGCGTGATTGCGTTGCTGCAAATAGCTGCGTTAGCTTATGGGGCGCATACGATGTGGGTGGCGCGACCTGTTTATAACGTCTTTGTGATGGACAGGTTTGCTGTTGTAACGCCAGTAGCGATAGAAAAAGAAAACCTCGAAAAAGCGAAACCGGAATATCAGAAGTTGCCGTGGTACGGCCCCAAATTAGTGGCGGCTGAACGGCCAACTGACCCGGGCGAGCAATATAAAATGGTTCTTTCGGGAATGGCGGGGGCCGATATCGAAACTTACCCGCAATACTATGTTCCGTTTGAATCGAAAAAAGATCGAGTTGCAGCAAAATCAAAGCCGCTTTCCGAATTACGAGGAAAAACATCGGAGGCTTCGCCTCTCATCGACGATTTTCTGCGCCGCCAAAAAGGAAAGGAAGAAGACTATCGTTATCTTCCAATGAAGGGTTTCTCGCCGGATTTCATCGTCATGGTAGTAAAGTCTGACGGAACCCCGATAACCGGGCTAGCAATTGATCCGTGGTAAATACGGGCGATCCGTAGTCGGTTAGGACGGAACGAAAAGAAATCCCTGCTTCAGGGCTTTCGTGTGGGCAGAGCCGGAACGCAATCCACATCAGACAGGCCGAGACGATAATGCCAATAAGTCCAAGACCGCTCGTTGAATTGGCCGGCTTCCGCATGTACCAAGACCTCGCGGAGCACCTCATCGCTGACCAACGCAGAGAGAAGCTGAACATCCGAGTAATCGCCGATGTTCATGACTTGAGCGATCACCCGCTCCGGCATCGCGAGGGCTTCATCCGGTGTTTTCCACCAGATGTACTTGTTAGCGAGGGGGCTCAAGATTTCTTGACTGATTTGGATCATGAACTTGTTGCGCCAGCGTATTTTTATGGCTTTTGAGATAGAAATTATACACCATCCGTCATGTAAAAGCAACACGTGCCCCCTTGATTTAACTGCAAAGAACGCATAGAACGCAAGAAAGTTAAGCGAAAGGGAGTACCTTATATATCAAGGACTAGAGGTTTTAATGAACGTCGTGATTCAGAGATCAGAATGGATCCTTTGCAACCACCGCACCAGTCGCTCTGCCGAGCCACGATGTTCTTCTAGGAAACGAAGGCCGGCGGCGCGCATGGTTTGTCTCGCTTCGTTGTCCCGCAATAAGGTTCCGACTTGAGCAACGAGCGCGTCGGCGTCGTTCACGCGTCTGACCGCGCCGGCGGCGCAAGCAGCGGCGCTGATGTCTTTGAAGTTGAAGGCATGCAGGCCAATCAGTGTCGGCGTGCCCGCTGCCAGCGGTTCCAGCAAATTCTGTCCGCCGAGCGGCAGCAAACTTCCGCCGACGAACGCAAGATCGGCGGCGGCGTAATAAGCGAACATTTCGCCCATTGAATCGCCAAGCACAAAGGAAACTTCCGGCGGCACTTCGTTTTCGCCGCTGCGTTTGACGAAAGCCAGCTCGCGCGCGCGCAGTTGTTCAGCGACGCTTTCAAAACGTTCGGGATGGCGTGGCACGATCACGGTCAAGGTTCCCGGCGGCAGCGCATTTGGTTGACGAAGCAATGCGTCGAGCAACAATGTTTCTTCGCCCTCGCGTGTCGATGCCGCGATCCAGGTGGGTCGTTGGCCGAAGCGTTGGCGCAGAACCGCGCCCAGTGTTCGCGCGTTTTCCGGCATGTCGATATCGAATTTGAGATTGCCGGTGACGGTGATGTTATTTGCGCCAAGTGTCCGCAATCGTTGCGCGTCGCCTTCGGTCTGCGCAGCGACGCCGGTTAGTGCCGCAAAGACTGGGCGGGTGAACGACGCAAAGTGCGTGTAATGCGCGGCGGAATGTTCTGACATGCGGGCGTTGACGAGAAAGCAAGGAATGTTGCGATGTGCGCATTCGGCGATCACATTCGGCCACACTTCGGTCTCCATCAGCAGCGCCCATTTCGGCTGAACGTGATTGAGAAACGCCCGCACGGCGAAGCGGTAATCGTAGGGAAGCCACAGCTGCGAAATGTGCTTGCCACGCTTGCCGAACAGGGCTTCGCCGGTGGCGCGGCCGGTGGCGGTCATGTGCGTCAGCACAATCGGTGTATCGGGATAACGCTGTCCAAGTAGCGCGATCAACGGCGCGGCGGCGCGTGTTTCTCCGACGGAAACTGCGTGAATCCAGATCGTGTCACGCAGAGGCGGCGTGGTGTAGCGTCCGAAACGCTCGCCGATGTTTTTCCGATAGCCAGGATTTTTGCGACCACGCCACCACAGGCGAACGAACAGTAGCGGCAAAAGCAGCGCGCCGAGCAGGGCATAACACGCGCGCCACAACATCATTCACCCTCCTGCTCTGGCGAAGCATTCGTCAAGGCGCCAACGCTTTTTTGATTTAAGCGGAGACGCTCCTGTGAGGATGCGTCGCGCTCTGCTCCTCTCTCCCCTTGGGGGGGAGAGGCAGAGGGAGGGGGGTAAACTAAAACCCCATCCTCTCCCTCCCCTTGAAGGGGAGGGCGTCCATCCCCCTCCCCCGCCCCTTCGGGGCACCCTCTCCCGCGAAGGGAGCGGGTGAAATGCGCAGGCGATTGAGCAGAAACCGCGCTGGCCGTTGTCAGCACAGCATCGACTTCGGGCGGCGCGCCAACTTCACCCAGATCAACCGCGTGCGCGCCTTGAATGCCGATGCCCAACTGACGCGGTGAGGTGGCGGTGAAAATTGCGACGGTCGGCGTGCCCAACGCTGCCGACCAATGAGTCAGCCCAGTATCGACGCCGGCCACCCAGCGCGCTTGTTTCAGCAAAGCGCCTAACTCCGGTAGCGACGCTTTCGGTGGTACACGTGCGTTATCATGCCCTGCCGCCAGTCGCTCACTGCGCGCGTGTTCCTCCGCATTGCCCCAGGGCAACAACACGCGAAGCCTGCGTTCGCGGCACGCTTGAATCAACCGATGCCAGCGATCTTCCGGCCACAACTTATCATCGCGCGATGTGGCATGCAGCAATACCACATAGGGCGTTTCCGGTGGGGTTAACAGAGCATTTGATGACCCGGTTTTCTCCAAAGTCCACTGCCAGCGCGGCGGGCCTTCCGGCAAGTAATTCAGTGCAGCCGCGGCCAATCGCCGACAACGTTCGACAAAATGCAAGGTGCGCGGCACAGCGTGCGTGACCTGATACAGTGAACACGCCAGCGGTTCGCGGATCGACGCACGGTTAAAGCCGTGACGTTCGCCGAACGCCGCGCGCGCAATCAACGCGCTTTTGACCTGCTCGTTGAGGTCGATCACGATGTCGTAGCGGGTTTCGCGCAACGCTCGCCGAAACGCGGCAAGCTCGCGCCAACTTTCCGGGTCGTACCAGCGTCGCCGCCAGCGTCGCAGCGCAAAGGGAATCACTCGCCGCGCTCCCGCCAGTTGTGGCGCCGAAGTAAACGCCTCCTCAGCCACCCAGTCGATCTGTGCGTCGGGCAGCGCCCGGCGAATATCGTGAAGCACCGCACTGGCGTAAACGACATCGCCCAGCGAAGACGTGCGGATGATCAGAATAGAGGCGGGCATGTGAAGTGGCGTATATAACGAATTTGGCAAACAAGTGGACGCATGGTCGGACAAATGCGCCAAGTAACTTCCCTCCCCCTTCAAGGGAGACAAACCTCCGTCGGCTTCGCCGACACCCCCTTTGAAAAGGGGGGGTGGGATTGCTCGCTGCCGTCGGCGCTCGCGAAATGCCCTCCCCCGTCTCCCGCGATAAAGGGCTCCTCGGTGGCAGGCCGTTCGGCCTGCCTTCTCCCACAAGCGGGAGAGGAGAACGGATACGGTATTGTAAAACAATCACGCCCGAATTTCGCCGGAGGCGACGAAACCGGAAAAGCGCGCGATAATGACGACTTCTGAAATTTCACTACTGCTTCATGCTTTCTCCTGCCGTAACGTCGCCGCTACCCCTGTCGCTGGTGCTGATCACCCAAAACGCCGAAGCGGAACTGGCCGCGTGTCTGGCGTCGGTGCCGTTCGCGGCGGAGATCGTGATTGTCGATTCCGGCAGCACCGATGACACGCGCCGTATCGCTGAACAGTTTGGCGCGCGTTTCATCGAACAACCCTGGTTGGGCTTCGGGCCACAAAAGAACGCGGCGGTGGCCGCCGCGCGGTACGACTGGGTGTTGTGCCTGGACGCCGACGAGCGTATCAGTGATGCGTTGGCGCAAACCATCGCTACCGTTTTTGCGCAGCCGGAAAGTGGGCGGGCAGCAGCGTATGCGCTGTGTCGCCGTAATCGGTTTTTTGATCGCTGGTTGTCACACGGCGAAGGTTATCCTGACTGGACGGTGCGCTTGTTCGATCGCCGACGAGCGCGTTGGAACGATGATGAGGTGCATGAAAAAGTAATTGTCGATAACACAAATGAGGGAAAGGCCGAGCGCCTTTCCGGCGACTTGTTGCACGCTTCCGCCGAATCACTCGACGCGTATCTGGCGAAACAGAATCGCTATACGACTGTGCAGGCCGAGCGTTTGTTTGCCGCAGGTGTGCGCACCAGCGCCTGGCAAATGTTCGCTTCGCCGCTGGCGCGTTTCTTCCGCTTCTATTTCATCAAGCGTGGTTTTCTCGATGGGGCAGCCGGCTTTGCGCACATTGCTATCGGTGCGTTCGCCAGCTTCCTTAAACACGCCAAACTCTACGCGCTGCAAAAGCGTGCAGCCGAAGATTCTCCCTCTCCCCTCACGGGGGAGGGCGTCTCCTCTTCCCCAGCCTCTCTCCTGCAAGGGGAGAGGGAAGTGAAACACTGCGCATCCTCACAGGAATGTTTACACATAAACCAGAGCCGCTCTAGCGATCCTTCTGCATCATGATTTCTTTTTCCGAACACGATCATGTTCTCGTCACCGGTTGCGCCGGATTCATCGGTATGCACGTCGCCGAACGTTTGCACAGCGATGGCGTGCGCGTGACCGGCGTCGATAACTTTGAGCCGTATTACGATCCGGCGTTGAAAGAAGCGCGAGCGGCACGGCTGGCAACGTTGCCGAACTTCTCGTTGCGCCGTCTCGATCTGGCCGATGCCGAAGCGACGCGCGCGCTGTTCCGCGACGGCAGTTTCACGCACGTCGTTCATCTGGCGGCGCAACCGGGCGTGCGTTATTCGCTCGAGCGCCCGGAAGTTTATCTTCGCAACAACGTAACGGCGTTTGGCCATGTTCTCGAGGGTTGCCGTCATTACGGTGCTCGCCATCTGATTTACGCGTCGTCGTCGTCGGTGTACGGCGCGAATCACACTTTGCCGTTTTCCGAAGATCAACCGACCGATCATCCGGTCAGCTTGTACGCGGCGACGAAGAAAGCCAACGAGCTGATGGCGCACAGCTACAGCCATTTGTTCAAGCTGCCGACAACCGGACTGCGCTTCTTCACCGTTTACGGCCCCTGGGGGCGGCCCGACATGTCGCCGATGTTGTTCGCCGACGCGATTCTGTCCGGTCGCCCGATCAAAGTGTTCAACCACGGCAAGATGCAGCGCGACTATACATTCATTGACGACATCGTTGAAGGCGTCGTGCGTATTGCCGTGCGCTTGCCAGAAGTTGGCGCAGTTTCGGGTCAAGTGGATTTTTCCCTCTCCCCTCGTGGGGGCGCGCCCTACGCGATCTACAACATCGGCGGTAATCACGCCGTCGCGCTGGAAACGTTCATCGACACGTTGTCGCACATTCTCGGCAAGGAAGCGGTCCGCGATTATCAACCGATGAAAGCAGGCGATGTCGTGGCGACCTATGCTGACGTTTCGCGGCTGACGAAGGCTACCGGTTTCGCACCGCATACACCCCTTGAAGAAGGATTGAAGCGGTTTGTCGAATGGTATGTGATGTGGCGGGTCGAGCAACGATAGGCGGCGTAAAGAGATTTTTTAATCGCACATATTGTTACTGCACGACTTTGCTCCCTCTCCCGCTTGCGGGGTGAGGGTTGGGAGGCAAAGGCGAGAGGTCAAAGAGCGTTACAGGCCTTCACGCTCTTCGCGCTTTCGCGTGAAAAGTTTCGCGCTCTAAGCGTTCTTTGGTTAAAACAAAAATCAAAAACGCGCTAAGAAAAAAGAACGGTCTTTCCCAAATATTTTCCGGTAAAACTTTTCTTGTCTTTCGCTACTTTCTCCGGCGTTCCCTGTGCGATGATTTTGCCGCCGCTGCCGCCGCCTTCCGGTCCGAGATCAATGATCCAGTCGGCGGTTTTGATCACGTCGAGGTTGTGTTCGATGACGACGATGGTGTTTCCGTGGTCGCGCAACCGGTGGAGGACAGCGAGGAGTTGTTCGATATCGTGGAAGTGCAGGCCGGTGGTGGGTTCGTCGAGGATGTAGAGTGTGCGGCCGGTGTCGCGCTTGGAAAGTTCGAGCGCCAGTTTGACGCGCTGGGCTTCGCCGCCGGATAAGGTTGTTGCTGACTGGCCGAGGGTGATGTAGCCGAGGCCGACGTCGAGCAGGGTTTTCAGTTTGCGTTCGACGTTGGGCACGGGCGCGAAAAATTCATACGCTTGTTCGACGGTCATCGACAGAACTTCGTGGATGTTTTTTCCCTTGTAGCGGATTTCGAGGGTCTCGCGGTTGTAGCGTTGCCCTTTGCACAGATCGCACGGCACATAAATGTCGGGCAGGAAGTGCATTTCGACTTTGATTACGCCATCGCCTTCGCAGGCTTCGCAGCGTCCGCCTTTGACGTTGAACGAGAAGCGCCCCGGCGCGTAGCCGCGCTCGCGCGATTCTTTGACTTGAGCGAACAGCTCGCGGATTGGTGTGAAAAGGCCGGTGTAGGTTGCCGGGTTGGAACGCGGCGTACGACCGATTGGTGATTGATCAACGTCGATGACTTTGTCGAAGTGCTCAAGGCCGTTGATGGTGTCGTAGGCTGCTGGCGCTTGCGCGCTATCGTAGAGATGGCAGGCGACGGCGCGGTACAGAGTATCGTTGATCAGGGTTGATTTGCCGGAGCCGGAAACGCCGGTGATGCAGGTGAAAAGGCCGATCGGAAGATTCAGCGTGACGTTCTTCAGATTGTTGCCGCGCGCGCCGGCCAGCGTCAGCCATCTGTCGTTTTTCGGCGCATGCCGGTGTTTCGGTATTTCTATTTTGCGCTTGCCGGAAAGGTATTGGCCGGTCAGCGAACGCTTCTCTTTGCAAAGGTCTTCGACTTTTCCTTGTGCGACGATTTCGCCGCCGTGTTCGCCGGCGCCCGGTCCCATATCGACGATCACGTCGGCAGAACGAATCGCGTCTTCATCGTGTTCGACAACGATCACGGTGTTGCCAAGATCGCGCAGGTGTTTCAAAGTTTTGAGCAGGCGATCGTTGTCGCGTTGATGCAAGCCGATCGACGGCTCATCAAGCACGTACATCACACCGGTTAGACCGGAGCCGATCTGGCTGGCTAAACGGATGCGTTGCGACTCGCCGCCGGATAGGGTTTCCGCCGAGCGGTCGAGCGATAAGTATTCAAGGCCGACATCATTGAGAAATGATAAGCGTGCAGAAATTTCCTTGACAATTTTGTCGGCAATCTGGGCGCGTTGCCCGGTGAAACAGAGGTTTTTGAAAAATTGGGTGGCGTCTTTCAGCGAATCGGCGCTGATTTCGTGAATGGCGCGATCTCCGACTTTGACGTTGCAGGATTCGCGCCGCAATCGCGAGCCGTGGCAATCGGGGCAGGGCTTATCGTTCAGATATTTGGCCAGTTCTTCGCGCACGGCCATTGAATCGGTATCGCGGTAGCGGCGTTCCAGGGTGTTGACGATGCCCTCGAACGGGTGTTCACGGATAACGGTGCGACCGCGTTCGTTGGTATACGGAAACGGAATTGCTTCTTTGCCGGAACCATAGAGTACGAGGTGGCGGATTTTCTCCGGCAGTTTGTCGAACGGTTTTTCGAGGTCGAATTTCGCGTGTTTCGCCAGTCCTTGCAGCAGTTGAAAATAATACGGATTGCGTTTGTCCCAACTCTTGATTGCACCGGAAGCGAGCGACAGATGCGGAAAAGCGACGACGCGCTGCGGATCGAAAAACGTGATGGCGCCGAGACCGTCGCATTTCGGACAGGCGCCGACCGGATTATTGAACGAAAACATACGCGGCTCCAGCTCGGCGAGCGCGTAATTGCAGATCGGGCAGGCGAAGCGTGCCGAGAACAAATGTTCTTTGCCACTGTCGAGATCAACGGCGATGGCGCGCGAATCGCCGTGGCGCAAGGCGGTCTCGAACGATTCGGCGAGGCGCTGCTTGAATTCGGCGTTGAGCTTGAGGCGATCGACGACAACTTCCAGGGTATGTTTGGTGTTCTTCGCCAGTTTCGGAACCTCGTCGATTTCATAGACGACGCCATCGACGCGAACGCGCACGAAACCCTGACCACGCAGTGCGTCGATCAAATCGTGATGTTCGCCTTTGCGGTTGACCATCAGCGGCGCCAAAATCATCAGTCGCGTATCTTCCGGCCAGGCCAGCACGGCATCGACCATTTGTGAAACGCTCATCGCATCTAGCTTTTGCTCGGGGTGGTCGGGGCAATACGGTTCGCCGACGCGCGCGTAGAGCAGGCGCAGATAGTCGTGAATTTCGGTGACGGTGCCGACGGTCGAGCGAGGATTGTGCGACGTTGCTTTTTGCTCGATCGAAATCGCCGGCGACAACCCTTCGATCAAATCGACATCAGGTTTTTCCATCAGTTGCAAAAATTGGCGCGCGTACGCCGACAACGATTCGACGTAACGCCGCTGTCCTTCCGCGTACAACGTATCAAACGCCAGCGAACTTTTGCCGGAGCCGGACAAGCCGGTAATCACGATCAGCCGGTGACGCGGCAAATCGAGGTTGATGTTTTTGAGGTTGTGGGTGCGGGCGCCGCGAATTCGTAAATAATCCATGAAGAGAGAGTGTGTAAATTTTAGACTTTGGCAACAAGCTGCGAGTAATGCAAATCAGAGAGAGTTCTGAGAGTTCTATCGCTTTCTCCCGGCCTTCGGCCACTCTCTCCCACGAGGGGTTGAGGGGAGCGAGCATCTGAATATCTGTGTCGTTAACTATAAAATCGCTGGGGCGAACCTGATACTATACTGCGTTTCGACTTTTCGATCCGGCTCGACCTTTTGGGTCCTCGTGAGCCGCCTGTTTTTGTCATGTCTGATGCCGTTATTTCTTCCCACACCTCCGACCGTCCGCGAATGACTGCCGCTGAGCGCAGCGCGACCATCAATCTCGCCGGGATTTTTGGCCTGCGGATGCTGGGCATGTTCATTGTTCTGCCGGTTTTCGCACTCTATGCTGAAACGCTTCCTGGTGGAGACGACCGCTTCTGGATCGGTATTGCGCTTGGCATTTACGGGCTGACGCAGGCGTTGCTGCAAATCCCATTCGGCTGGGCGTCGGATCGTTATGGCCGTAAACGGTTGATTTATATCGGTTTGCTGATGTTTTCCATCGGTAGTTTCGTGGCGGCGTGGGCGCCGACGATCTTTTGGGTGGTGGTTGGCCGTACCTTGCAGGGCGCCGGGGCGATTTCCGGCGTGGTGATTGCGCTGGTTGCTGACCTCACGCGCCCTGAAGTGCGCACCCGTGCGATGGCGGTGGTTGGCATCACGATCGGCGCGACGTTTGCATTGTCGCTGATGGCGGGGCCGGTGCTCAAAAACTGGATCGGCGTGCCCGGTATTTTTGCGCTGACCGGTGTGCTGGCATTGGCGGCGCTTGGCGCTACCCGTTACCGGATTCCTGAGCCGCAAAAAATATCGCATGACCGTCGGGTCGAGCTACGCGATTTTGGTAAAGTGCTGACTGACCCGCATTTGTTGCGGCTGAATTTCGGCATCCTGGCGCTTCATGCCATTCTGATGGCGCTGTTCATTCAGGTGCCGTTCGACCTGCGCGCAGCCGGGCTTCCCGCCGAATCACACTGGCAGGTTTATTTGCCGGTGTTGATCGGTTCGGTGCTGCTGATGATGCCGGCAGTTCGCCGGATTGACCGGCCGCGCTACGGGCGCTGGATGTTCAGCGGCGCCATCGCCGTTTTGCTGCTGGCGCAGGCGTTGCTGATGTTTTCGCATCAAAGCCTCGTCTGGCTGGTAGTGGCGCTGCTGACATTTTTTACTGCGTTCAACCTGCTTGAAGCAACGCTGCCAGCGTTGGTTTCCAAACAGGCGCCAGCGGCGCTCAAGGGCACGGCAACCGGCGTTTATTCGAGTCTGCAATTTCTGGGCGCGTTCATCGGTGCGGCGGTGGGCGGCGCGCTGGCGCAGCGTTGGGGCGATATGGCGATTTTCGCGCTGTGCCTGGGGTTGAGCTTCATCTGGTTGATCGCCAGTCTGACGGCGCCGCGCGGGCAGGAATCAGAGGTCGGGGATCAGAAATCAGGAAAATAGTCACTACAGCCATGTCGCTCTGGTAGGATAATACCTATTTTCACTGCTTTCTGAACAAGGAATCCCTATGGCCTCAGTCAATAAAGTCATTCTTCTCGGTAACCTCGGACGTGATCCGGAGATGCGCTATACCACCGACGGCAGCGCCGTGTGCAACCTCAACATCGCCACCAGCGACCAGTGGCGCGACAAAGGCAGTGGCGAGAAACAGGAGCGCACCGAATGGCATCGCGTCGTCCTGTTTGGGCGTACGGCGGAGGTTGCAGGCGAATATTTGAAAAAAGGCCGCTCGGTCTATATCGAGGGGCGTTTGCAGACGCGCAAGTGGACGGATAAGGACGGCATCGAACGCTATACCACCGAAATCGTCGGCGATCGGATGCAACTGATCGGCGGCAGCGACCGCAGCGGCTCCAGCGATGCAGCATTCAACGACAACGCGCCGCCGCGCGCATCCGCCGCATCGACGGGTGGAGCGGTGAAGAGCGCTGATGATTTCGATGACGACATCCCGTTTTAAGAAGGTATGAAAAAAGCCGTCCGGTGGGGGAGTCAGTTTCACATTTAGCGCCTTAAGTGTTGATAAATAACGGTTTTTGGAAAAACGAAAAAATCAGTTACCCGCAAAGTTACCCACAGATTTTTTTGCTGCCCCTGTTGGCGCAGTTATTTTCACTATAGGAAAACCGCCCTCGCTGGCGGCGGGCGTAGCCATACGCCCAGACTTTTAACCTGCCTCTCTTTTTTATAACATGTAGTTTATGCCAAATTACTGCACGCATCGCGCGACCTGTTCGCAAACCGATGAAGGAAAGGTGAGGCAACCCAAAAATCCGCCGGTCTGGCAAAGATGGTCCACCCGCCCATACCGCATCAAGCACCACAAATACCGACATAAAAAAGGCTGTATATATGGCTTATATAGAAGGTGAGGCGTTACGCCTATCTGTACGTCCTAAAAAACGCTCTATTTGAGGCATTCCACCTCAAATTGCATCCTGTCATTGTCGCCAAGTAGGTCAGAATGCCTCAAATTTTGAGAGTTAGTAGGTCATTTTGCCTCACTAGACGATGACAGTTTCATCCACTTTCATCGTGTTTTCCCGTCCCTTTGGGCGGATGTCCGGTAGCGGGTTGCTCAGATGATAGGCACGATATGGAAAATCCTTGGCGGTGATTTCCAGCTTTTGCGATTCATCCAGCGGGGCAAAGGTTACTGCGTAAAGCGTTGCCATGTGCCGCATTTGCCCTTGCCGTGTCTTTACGATCAAACCAGCGTCCTCAAGCTCTTTAACCGCCCTAGAAACCGTTTTGTTGCAGCCCCAGCCATACTTAGCCAAAATGCTCCTAGCCGTTGTCAAATCGCCGTTATTGCCTTTCTGGCTCTTCCCTATGCGCAGTTGGGCGGCAAGGCAAAGGAAAAGCCCTTTAGCGGTTCCAGAAACGTCAGCAAACGCCTTTGACTGTAGCACGTCCAAAGGCACCCATATTCTGGGGCCTGTCATCTTCGGCTGCCCGTCAGGCTTCCGGCGGGCTTCGTATCGTTTTCTTGCCATAGCGCCTAAGTTATCCGGCGGCGCTGATAAGGACGTAACGGGCTACCCTGTTATGCGGGTGGCCATAGTCATCAAACATCCGTTCACTGACCGTATGAATAACATTGCCGCGCTCACGCAGTTCTTTGATGCGTACAGCGGGAGCCATGATATTGAGGCGGGCGCGGGCTTCCAGCGTAGTCACGCCACCCTCTCTCAAGGCCGCAAGAAGTCGCAAGCGTTGCGCCCCTGCTTCTGTGTTGTTAACATCGCACCTNTTCACTGTGGCGCTCGGCTTNGCTTTTCCCTGTCGGGCGTTTTTCTTTTCCATCGTTGCCCCCTTACGCTTCTTGTCGGCGGGCAGCGACCAGATTTTTTACCAGTGCGCTAATTTCGGCATCGGACTTTCCGGCAATGCGGGCGGCGTTGATAGCGGAAACCTCAGAGGCAGGGAACCCAACGGCACGCCCGCCAAGCGATACAGGCGGCGTAAACAGCCCGTCCTTAACCCTCTGATACAGCGTTGACCGTGAATATCCGGTTTCCGCCTTTACTGTCGGAAGTCGCCAAAGTGTTGCAGCATTCATTGATTTAGCTCCTATAAGCGTTATAAAAACGTGAACAACGCTTACAAGATGCCATCACGACTTATGAATGAATAGATAGGCAAGTTCAAAAAACCACCCCCAAAAAAAGCACAAAAAAACACAAACAGGGGAACGGGTTTGTTTTCTAACCCGTGGTCGGGTTTTGTGTCGGCTTGCTAAGGGATAACGACACAAGGGCGTTTCAGGGGTGGGCGGGTTCACTGCTTGGGGTCTTTGGCGCTCCCCCCTCGGGTTTCCAGTTGGCGACCTTCGCACACTCTTCAATACCTGTGTTATTTTGCTTTCCCTCGTCGTCGCTTAATCCATATTCTGCGGCGCGTTCACGAAGCCATTTCTCAAGCGCCTGCCTTGGTGTTTTTCCTTTGGTTTCGCTTGTCGCAAGCCAAGCATTTACCGCTGCCGCCAGTTTGGGGGCGTATCTACTATGGTTCTTATTGAGATAGTCGGGCGTTTCTTTTTCGCCAGCGGGGAAAAAGAACTGTGGTTTAAGGCCGCGCTCTGTGAACCATGCCTTAAGAGATTCCACTTGCACTGTCGAGGTATAACTGTTTTCCGCTCCGTCATCTGTATAGCGCAAGAAGCCATCTATTTTGCCGCAACGAATAGCGCTTAGAATTGCTTGCTCGATAGGTTTTGCAAGTCCGAAAAATTCTAAATCATCGTAGAAGTCACTATCTTCTGGGTCGGTATTAAAATAAAGCAAAACAGCTTGCCTGTAAGCTCATCGTTAAAACGCCAAAGGTCAAATAGACTGGTATCTTTTAAGCGTTGAAGTAAGGCGTTCTGATCTTCTCTTAATGTTTTGCTTCTTCTCATGCCACATCCCTTTCATGCGTCCCCCTTTAATCTGGAAGCAGCGCCAGCCGGATAAAGGGACTCCGGTTTTCACCCCGTCGGGCTAGGCGCAGCGAAGCCGCAAACTCTTGCGCTACTCTTTCAAGCGAAGCGAAGCCATAAGCAAAATCTGGGGCTGGCGACTCTTCGGGCTGTCCCGCTTAACACGCCAAGCGCATATATAGGAGCCTCCACACTCACGGCGTTATCCCTACGCCTGCTTTTTCATCGGCAGCACCAGCCCCAGCGTCGCCGCCCGACCAAGATAATCACTCCACCATTGCATCATTTCCGCCCGTTGCTTGACGTAGGTGGCATGGTTGTAAGCCGCTGAAACTTGGTTCCGTTCTTGATGCGCCAATTGAATCTCAATGTGTTCATGCGAAAAGCCGTTCTCATGCAAGATGGTCGATGCGATACCCCGGAAGCCGTGGCCGGTCATTCTGGAGTGGTAGCCCATCCGATAGAGGGCGTACAGGATGGTATTGTTGCTGATCGGCTTTCGCAGATTACGCTCACCGGCAAAAAGCAATTCACGCCCGCCTGTTTCCTGCCGCAGTTCTTCCAGCACGGCCAGCGCCTGTTTTGACAACGGGACAAGGTGGGGCGTTTTCATCTTCATGCGTTCGGCAGGGATGCGCCAAAGGTTTGCTTCTCTGTCGATTTCATCCCAGCGCGCGCCGATAAGTTCGGTTGTTCTGACAAAGGTCAAAGCCATGAGGCGCAACGCGCAACGGGTTACCGTCGTTCCGTCGTAATCATTGATCTTGCGCAGGAGTTCCGGCAGTTCCTTTTCATCGAGACGGGCGAAGTGCTGTTTTTTTCTTGGTGTCAGCGCGTCGGAAGGCTTTACATCCGCCGCCGGGTTTCGTTCCGCCAGCCCATGCGCCACGGCGTACCGTAAAACCTGCCCGCTGGTCTGTAACGCCCGTCGGGCAATGTCCAGCGCCCCACGGCTTTCAATCCGCTTTGCCATCATCAACAGCATAGGGGCGGTCAGCTTTTTGACCGGGATTTTTCCGATGGCCGGAAACACGTCCGTTTTCAGGCGTACCAGCGTTTTATCGGCATGACCGGGAGTGCATGCCGCCTTCCATTGTTGCCACCAAGCAAGCGCCACTTTTTCAAAGGTGTCGCCTTCCTCAGTCACGGCCAGCGCCTCAGCTTTGCGCTCCGTCGTCGGGTCAGCGCCGCCCTTGATCTGTTTTTTGGCGGCGTCGCGGGCGTCGCGGGCATCGGTCAGAGAAACTTCAGGGTAAACGCCAAGAGACAGCATCTTTTCCTTGCCGCCAAACCGGTAGCGCAGCCGCCACCATTTCGCGCCACTGGGCTGAATCAGGACAAGCAAACCCCCGGCGTCCGCCATCTTGTAGGGCTTGCCCTTCGGCTTGGCATTGCGGATTGCGGTATTAGTCAGCGCCATGAGCGTCCTTTCCGGGCTGAAAAGTTACCCACACTTGTGGGTAACTCGGATGTGGGTAACACCCTTTTTCACATTGAAGTTACCCTCAAAGTTACCCACAAATTCGCTGGATGTCAATAAATCGCTTTGGACGCTGTTGGACGGTTTTTTGTCCGTTTCCCCTATGAAAAAAGCCGTCCGGTGGATTTTACCGGACGGCTTTGGATGATTCTTTGGTGGCGAGTCAGGGACTCGAACCCCGGACACAAGGATTATGATTCCTCTGCTCTAACCAACTGAGCTAACCCGCCGAATCTGAATCTAATATTTTCTCCGATTCCGCTGGAGGAGTCAATCAAGAGAGCGCTTTGAGTTTGCCATGTGCTTTTCTGCGCGCCGATGGCTGTTGCCCAAACTCTGAAAAAAAGAAAGCCCACCAGGAGGAGGTGGGCCAAAGGGGGTTCTTCAAAGATCACCGAGTCACGGAGGGGTAGGGGGTGGCTCGGTTTGGGTCACACTTTCATGCCTTCGTACAACGCTATCTTCAAGATTCTTCAAAGCCCGTTACAACTACGGCACAGAAAAATCACGCCCAAGAAACAGGCTGGTACAACTAATAAGCAGGAATCGTGCCAAAAGAGAGCTTGAAAAATTTACCTTTGTTTTCAAAGGGTTGGTAAATAATAAAATATTGGCTTGTGCGGGCGGAGGAATTTTTCCCGCCCGATTGTCTCCAAGAAGAGACAATTTTCGGACATATAATACATCTATATGATTTTATGTGGTTTTTATTGTCTCCAATTGGAGACATCGCGTAGAGGGCGTCGCCAAGGCCTTGGTGCGGAGCGTATAAAAGCCTGCCTAAATTTAGTCCTTATGTTCTTTAAACATTGATAATTCAAGGTCATGACGTTGCATGAGTTTATAAAATTCTGTTCGATTACGCTTGGCCTTGATCGCCGCCCGCGTCACGTTGCCGCCGGTCATTTTCAGCAGACGCACCAGATAGTCGCGCTCGAAGGTGCGGCGCGCATCTTCAAGTGACGGCACTGAGTCGTTTTCTTCGCGCAGGGCTTTTTGGATTAATGACGAAGGGATAAGCGAGGTCGTCGATAACGCCAGCGCTTGTTCAAGGACATTCAGCAGCTGCCGGATATTGCCTGGCCAAGACGCTGTCGTTAACAAGTCCATCGCTTCAGGCGCCAGAGTCGGCACAATCGCTCTGCCATAGCGCTCTGTCAGCTTCTCCAGAAAATGCGCTGCCAGCAGGGGAATGTCTTCGCGCCGCTCGGCCAGCGACGGCAGGTGCAACGACACCACATTCAACCGGTAATACAAGTCTTCGCGGAATTGATGGGAGGCCAACAGGCTTTCCAGATCACGGTGTGTCGCGGAAATGATCCGTACATCGACCGGCGTTGTCTTGGTGGAGCCGACTGGCCGTACTTCGCGCTCCTGCAAGGTTCTCAGCAATTTGACCTGCAGCGGCGCCGGCATGTCGCCGATTTCATCGAGGAACAAGGTACCGCCATGCGCCGCCAGAAACAGGCCCGGATGCTCGCCGACGGCGCCGGTAAACGCCCCGCGCACATGCCCAAACAATTCGGATTCAAGCAGATCGCTGGGGAAAGCGCCGCAGTTGATCGCAATGAACGGTTTATCGGCGCGCCGGCTTGCCCGATAAATCGCTCGCGCCAGCAATTCCTTGCCGGATCCTGATTCGCCTTGAATAAGCACACTAGCATCAGACTCGGCCACCAGACGTGCCTGACGCAACAAGTCCTCCATATCAGGTGAGCGGGTGATGATGTCGCGCCGCCAGCTGTCGTTATCGTTGGTTTCGGTCGGCCCGGCCATCAGACGCAAACCGGCGGAAACTTTTTCCAGCAACTCCTGGCTCTCAAATGGCTTGGTCAAAAAACCGAACACGCCGCGTTCGGTTGCTGCCACCGCTTCGGGGATGGTGCCGTGCGCCGTCAGAATGATGACCGGCAGCGTCGGATGCCGCCGATGCAGCGAGTCAAACAATTGCATTCCATCCATGCCAGGCATTCGCAGATCGGTAATCACCAGCGACGGCGGCGTCACATCGATCATGGTCAGCGCCCGCTCGCCGCTCTCGGCGGTGCGGACGCGGTACCCAGCCGACGACAAACGCAGGCCGATCAATTTCAACAGGTCGGTGTCGTCATCAACGAGAAGAATTTCTACAGCCATATTTTTGTCCTTCTATCTTCTGAATCAGGTCATGGAGCGGTTTTGGTGGGCTTCCTGGGCGCTGTTTTCGGTGATGGTACTTTACCGCCGGTAATTTGTTCATCCAGCAGTCGGCGGTCAACGTCTCTTAGAGCCTCCAATTTTTGCTGAGTTCGCTGTTTTTCCTGAATTTGTGTCCGCAAAATACCCGCCAAATGCCGCAGAGAAGCCAAAGCTTTTTCGTTTTTGGCGGCCGCATCAAGCATCGTTATGGCCTTCTGATCGTTGACGCCGCCAGGTTGCAACGACAACAGATACGCTAACCGAATCCGGTTTTCGCCGTTGTTGCCTTGCCCCGACGACGAAATTCGGTTGCTCAGCTCTGTTTGGGCAAGGCGCATTTCCTCGGCGCTCAGGCTCGGGTAGCGAGCCAGATCGTCGAGCAGTTTCTGAACTTTGATGTGTTCTTCGAGCTTCTTGCGCAACAGAGAACCTTCCGGCAGAGCCGAAGGTTCTTGTGTCGAGGAATCGACGACGGGCATTTTCTCTGGCGCCGTCGTTTCAACAACAGGCGTTGGCGTTTCCGATTCCTCCTGCTCTGACGGCGCGGGGAGGGTTGTACATCCGGTCGCCAGCAACATGGCCAGAGCCACGCCGCAATAACCGTATTTTCGGTAGAAAAGCGACTTCATCGGGGAGATCCTTGAGTAGTTGTTTTTTGTCTGTTGCTGTTGATGAGCGGCAATGTGCTGGTCCAGAACGGAAGCCACAAAACCAGACGCGCGCCGCTATGTTCGTCTTCGCGGCTTTTAGCGACGATACGGCCGCCGTGCGCCAGCACATACTCCCGGGCGATGGTCAGCCCCAGCCCGGAGCCTTTGACGCGATCCTCCGTCGGCGGGTTTCCCTGAAAGAACGACTCGAAAACCCGCTCACGTTCATTTTCGGGAATTCCGGGGCCTTCGTCGATGACCTCCAATCGGGCGCAGTCCTTGTCCACGCTCATCAACAACTGGATTTTGCCTAATCGGGGCGAGTATTTTATGGCGTTGGAAATCAGGTTGTCGATGATCGTCGTGATTTTTTTGGCGTTGCCGGTTACCAACAGAGGCAGCAGCTTTTCCTCGAACGAGATCAGCCGCGCCCACGCCGCCAACCGGTGTTCGCGAACGACATGGTGAACGATGTCGCCCAAATCAACCGGCAACAGAGCGCTTGGCTCCATCACTCGCGATTGGTGGTATTGCAGCAAATCTTCAATCATCCGCTGTAGCGACAGCGTGTTTTCGCGAACAATATGCAAAATCTCGCGTTGTTCGTCCTTAAGATTGCCGCCGATGCCATCTCGCAACAGTTCGGTGCCTTCGCGAATAGCGGTCAAAGGTGTTTTCAATTCGTGCGACAAATTGCGCAAAAATTTTGTTTGCTGCTCTTCGAGCGTTTGCAAGCGTGCCCGCAGCCATTCAAGGCGTTGTCCAAGATAACGCAAATCTGAAGGCCCCCGAACTTCGATTTCTTTGGAGAAATCCGCGGCGCCCAACTGCCGAATGGCCTGGTCGATCTGCCGAACCGGGCGGGCGATCAGAAAAGCTAAAAGCGCCGCCAGCAGAATGGCAATCGCTAACGCTGCCCAGAGCCATATTCGCCAATGCTTATGCCCGGCATCGGCGGTTTCCTGCAACTGATCTACCGATGACATCGCTACCGCGTAGGCCGCTTGCTGCACAACCTGTGCGTGAGTGACGAAGGCGCGGTAGCCGTCGATAATCTGCGTTACGTCCTCCTTGTTACTTTTGTATTTCTGCAAGGCGCGAAAAAGGATTGCCTCTTCGTCCATCGCATCTTGCAAGGGTTTGTCTTTATCTTTTGAGACCAGTTGCATCAGTTGCGTTCGCGTGTCGGTCAACATTTCGTGCACACGAACATAATCATCGAGGATCGCGCGATCCTCAAGAACCGTATATTGCCGCGCTAGACGCTCCAGCGCCCCCGCTTGTTCGAGGAATTGACGTGACAAACGTGCAACCATTACGGAATTGAAAACGCTTTCACGACTTTGCATCGTCAAATCATTGAGCGTCGTATTGAGCTTGGTCAGCGCAAAAATAAAAGGCACGCTGAACAGGAAAAAGCTCAGAAGAATGAAGTTGACTAATGATCGAGGGTAATACACGATGGCGTCTTTACGAATGAACTTGCCGAAACGGTTACCAAATATAGTATGTCATACACTATACCAGCGATTTTGGCCGATACGAACCTTTATCGCCGCCCTTTTCCGTTCGCCGTTATTGCCGCGAAAGCGCGCAATGGCGCCGTCGGGCAAGCCGGGCGGCTGCCCTGGCGCTTGCCAGAGGACCTTCGGCATTTTCGGGAACTGACCACAGGCCACACCGTCGTCATGGGGCGAAAAACCTGGGAGTCGCTGCCGCGCGCTCTGCCACAACGCCAGAACATCGTCGTGACGCGCGATCCTGCCTATGCTGCTCCCGGCGCCCAAACCGCGTCGGACCTGGAATCGGCGCTGGCTGCCGCCACTGAGCCGTCTCCTGTTTTTTGCATCGGTGGCGGCGAGCTTTATCGGCAAGCGCTGTCGCTTTCCTCTGTTCTTTTCCTCACTGAAATCGACGCTGATTTCGATGGCGATACTTTTTTTCCACCGCTGGAACCCGCTGACTGGCGGCGCGTCATCCACGCGCCGCACACACAAACGGCCAGCCCGTGGCTGCGTTATGCTTTTAATGTTTATCTCAGAAATCGGGCGTAGATATGGGGGTGAGCGTACGCGAACCTCAGCATCTGGAACCACGCGGAAGCGCGGAGAACACGAAGAAATCCCCTCACGGGGCGCCGCTCCGAAGGAGTAGGAGAGGGGGCTGCTCCGAAAGCGGAAAAGCAATGTCAGGGGTTCGCTGCGCGCATCCATCGGCGCGCTCCTTTCCATTCAAAGGGAGGGCTTCTGCAGCAAAGCGAAGGCGAAAAAGCAGTTCGTTATAATGGACTGTATTTTTCGAGAAGGAGCTTGTCATGGTGCTGACCCCCTCTACGATGTTGCGGCTCGGCAGCCCGTTGCCCGCTTTTGAATTGCCCGACGGCAATGGTGTGCGGTATCGCAGTCAGGATTTGATGGGTGCAAAAGGCCTGTTCATCATTTTCATTTGCAACCATTGTCCCTACGTCAAGCATATCAACGCCGCGCTGGCGCCGCTGGGGCGCGAGTTTGCGGCGTTGGGGGTCGGTATGGCGGCGATTTCCAGCAACGATGCTCTAAGTTACCCCGAAGACGCGCCCGACAAGATGGCGGCGCAGGCCGACGCGCTTGGCTACACGTTTCCCTATCTGTACGACGAAGCGCAGGAAATTGCCCGCGCGTTTGACGCAGCCTGTACGCCTGATCTTTATCTGTTCGACGCCGCTGGCAAGCTCGTTTATCGCGGACAATTCGACGCCAGCCGTCCCGGCCAAGGCAAAGCCGACGCCTCCGACATTCGCCGCGCGGTCAAGGCGCTGGCCGACGGTGCGCCGCCGTTGCCCGAACAGATACCCAGCGTCGGGTGTAGTATCAAGTGGAAGTGATCGTTAGAAAGGAGAAAATCATGTCTGAAAAAATGAAAACCGGCCACTGTCTGTGTGGTGCTGTTCAGTTTTCGGCAATCCTCGCCAACAACGACGCCCATGTCTGCCATTGCAAAATGTGCCAACGCTGGGCCGGCGGGCCATTCGTGTCGGTGGCTTGCACGCCGGAAACGGTGTTCAAAGGTCAGGACGCCATCGGCGTTTATCCGTCGTCCGACTGGGCCGAGCGCGGCTTTTGCAAACATTGCGGCAGCCCGTTGTTTTACCGGGTGAAAAGCGATGGTTCGTATTACCTTCCCGTCGGTTTGCTCGACGATGCCGAAGGTTTGACACTGGTGGACGAGATTTTCATCGACCGCAAACCCGCGTTGTATTCGTTTGCCGAAAAAACCAGGCGGATGACCGAAGCAGAAACCATGGCGATGTTTGCTGCGTCCTCGGGCGAATCCTGAGCGTGTTAGAGATCAGAGGTCAGAGATCAACGGTCAGAGATGTCAGGATGCATCCCCTCTCCCGCTTGCGGGAGAAGATGGACGAAGACCGGGAGAGGGTATAACACACGCGATAATCATGAATCAGCGCATTCTTAAGTAATGAGGGCCGTGGATCACGCTGACCCCACCGAAAAACTGACCGCCGCCAACCGTGCGACGCTGGAGGCGTTCGCGAGGTCACTCGGCACCCGTGCGCCGCACACCCGCGCCGCGTACCTGCGCGACACCGAGCAATTGGCGCAGGCTGTTCATCCTGCTGCATTGCCGTCTCTCACCCGCGCACAACTGGCGCGTTGTCTCGCGCAGTGGCACGCACAGGGATTGTCGGGACGTAGCCTCGCGCGGATGCTGTCCTCCTGGCGGGCGTTTTATCGCTTCTTGCTGTCCTCGCCCGAATACGCTTTGCAAGATGATCCGTGTGAATCCCTGAAAGCGCCGCGCGCGGCGCGGCGATTGCCATCGGTGTTGACCCCCGATGAGATCGGGCAGCTTCTAAACGAGAACTCAGCAGGCGATGTGGCACACGATGCCATGTTGTCGATCCGCGACGTCGCGATGTTTGAACTGATTTACTCGTCGGGATTGCGCGTTTCCGAACTGGTTGGCCTCAATCTGACGCAACTGAATTTGCGCGAAGCTGAAGCGCGCGTTCTCGGCAAAGGCAGCAAAGAACGGTTGGCGCCGATCGGGCAATTGGCAATTGAGGCATTGCAACACTGGCTCATGGTGCGCCAGGATTGGTTGCAAGACGCGGATGAATCGGCGGTTTTCATCAACGCACGCGGGAAACGTCTTTCCGCGCGGACCGTGCAGCAACGCTTGAAAAACCTCGCGATTCGGCAAGGGCTGGCACAACATGTGCACCCGCATATGCTGCGTCATTCGTTTGCGACGCATCTTTTGCAATCGTCGGGCGATCTTCGTGCGGTGCAGGAATTGCTCGGCCACGCCTCGATTGCCAGCACCCAAGTCTATACGCACCTCGATTATCAGGCGCTGGCAAAGGTTTACGATGCAGCGCATCCGCGGGCCAGAAAGAAAGAAGCGGAGAAAGATGCGGGGAAGAAATAAGAAAAACCGTTTTAACCGCAAAGAACGCATAGAGCGCAAAAAAGAATTCTCACGCGAGGCCGCGAAGGAACAACTCCATCATTACGAGGAGTCTTTGGCCACGAGCGAAGCATGGCGGGGAGTAACGAAGCAATCCAGAAGATATGTGCAACGAAAAAACACTGGATTGCTTTGCTCCGCTCGCAATGATAACTTTTTTCTTTGCATTCTATGCGTTCTTTGCGGTTAAAAACTCTGGGCGGCTTCGCTATGCTTACCTCAACTTACGCACTGATACCTGATTTCTGACCTATGATCCCTGCCAACCCCATCCCCACCCCAGCCCCCCCTTGAAGGGGATGGAGCTTCGTTCCTTCGCGGCTTCGTGCCTTCGCGTGAGGCCAAAGCGTCGCGGTTCGCTACGCTCACCAGCGACCTAAGCGTTCTTTGTGGTCAAATCGTATTTTCGGGTTCCCGGAAGGTGCTTCGCTTATCCGGGTTACGCTTGCTGGAATGATGGGTTAGGCAGCATTTATTCCCATACCACTTTGCTTACCCCGGGAATCAAAGGCACAAGCTCGGTGAGATGAGTACGCAGTTTTTCAATTTCAGGCGCCGGATTAACACGTTTGAACAGGCGTTGAAGTATAGACGTTTCTGCAACGGGAAATACCGTCCATTCGGTTGTGGAGCCATCCGTGTTGCCACAACCAAGCCAGAGCATAAACGGTTCACGGGAAACCATAACCACCCAACCAAAATCTTCCGGGATGACTCCCTCAATAGAGACCCCGCGCTCAATGAGGCGCTCGGCAAGCCACTGCGCTAGCGCTTTGCCATAGCATCCCGGATTGGTTTCTTCCTCTTCACCTGGAATAGGCTGGAAGAAGCTGGTGGTGAAGGTGACTTGAGGGCTAGCGCTCATGATGCCTAACTTCCTATAAACGAACTATCCTGAAGAAAAAATCGTAAATGTTGCCAATCTTAATTTAGAGCTGCAAAGGTAAGTTCTTTTACCCAAGTAAACCGCCAGCCCCCCACGAATCTTTCAGCGTCACAGTGCGGTTGAATACCGGTGTTTCTTTCGTATGGTCGGCCAAGTCGGCGACGAAGTAGCCCTGTCGCTCGAACTGGAAGCGCGTTTCGGGCGCGGCTTCGGCAAGCGCCGGTTCGATATATCCGGTAATGATTTTCTTGGAGTTTGGGTTGAGATCGTCGAGGTAGTTGCGTTCTTCCTTATTTGCCGGTTCTGCGACTTCTCCATCAGCGTCGGCTGAAACAGTTTCCGCCGTGTTGCTGGCAACGCCTCCCGCCGTATCGCCCATCGGGTTACGAGCGCCGGGGAAGGGCACGGCAAACAAGCGGTCGTAGAGTCGCATTTCGGCAGTTTTTGCGTGCGCTGCCGACAGCCAATGAATGTTGCCTTTGACCTTTCGCGTTTCCGCGCCTGCGGTGCCGCTCTTGGTGTCGGGATCGTAAGTTGCGTGAATGGCGACGATGTTTCCCGCCGCGTCTTTGTCCACACCGGTGCATTGGACGATGTAACCGTAGCGCAGGCGTACTTCTTTGCCCGGTGACAAGCGAAAATAACCTTTCGGCGGCGCTTCCATGAAATCGTCGCGCTCGATCCACAGTTCGCGCGAGAACGGCAGCGAGCGTTTGCCCAGCTCCGGTTTTTGCGGGTGATTCGGCGCGAAGCATTCTTCACTCTGCTCTTCCGGATAATTGTCGATGATGAGTTTCAGCGGATCGAGAACGGCAATGCGGCGCTCAGTAATCTCGTTCAAATCGTCGCGCATGGCGTTTTCGAGCAGGCTCATGTCGAGCCAGGTGTCGTTCTTGGATACGCCGGTGCGCTCGATCAATAACCGGAAACCGTCCGGCGTGAACCCGCGCCGTCGCGCGCCGACCAGCGTCGGCATGCGCGGATCATCCCAGCCGTCAACAAAACCTTTGCTCACCAGTTCGATCAGTTTGCGCTTTGACAGCACGACATAGGTCAGGTTGAGCCGCGCAAATTCGTGCTGCTTCGGTAGCGGACGCTCCAGCAAACCACCGTCGGCCAGTTTCTCAATCACCCATTCGTACAACGGTCGATGGTCCTGAAACTCCAGTGTGCAAATCGAGTGCGTGATGCGTTCCAGCGCGTCGGAAATACAATGGGCGTAATCGTAGAGCGGGTAAACGCACCAGGCGTTGCCGGTGCGGTGGTGCGATGCATGGCGGATCCGGTAAATCGCCGGATCGCGCAGGTTGAGGTTGGGGCTGGCCATGTCGATTTTCAGACGCAGCACGTACTGACCATCAGGAAATTCGCCCGCCTTCATCCGGCGGAACAGCGCCAGACTTTCTACTGCCGGTCGTTGGCGGTCGGGGCTTTCGCGTCCCGCTTCGGTTAGCGTACCGCGCGTCGCCCGCATTTCTTCGGCGCTTTGGCTGTCGATGTAGGCCAAGCCTTGCTCGATGAACCATTCGGCGAAACGATAGAGATTGTCGTAGTAATCAGAAGCGTGGTAACGATGTTCGTCCCAGTCGTAGCCCAACCAGCGCACGGCGTCGCAGATTGAATCTTCAAATTCGACATCTTCCTTGAGCGGGTTGGTGTCGTCGAAACGCAGATGACAATGTCCGCCGTTTTCGGCAGCCAGCCCGAAATTGATAATGATCGACTTGGCGTGGCCGTAGTGCAGATAACCGTTCGGCTCGGGTGGGAAGCGGGTCACGACCCGACCGCCGTGCTTACCGCTTCGAAGGTCTTCGGCAATAAGGGCGCGTAAAAAATGCGGTGCGACGGTCTCTTTCGTCGGCAGAGAGGGAAAAACGGTTTTGTCGGTCATGGAGGGCGATTCTCTGTCGCAAACGCGATGTTGCAAAAAGGATTATTTTAGAGCGGTTTGGGTTTAAGTGGGCACATTCAGGTGAGTACACGCTACACATTTCTTCCCTCTCCTTGCGGGAGAGGGGTTTTAACCCCTTCGCACCATTCAAGGGAATGGGTTTCCGTTCCGCAGAGCCGCGAAAAAAGGGCGGCATCAAAGATGCCGCCCTTCCACGTCTGTTTCCCGCGTCTGTATTATTGCCGCGCTCTGCGCCGCGTCTGCCAGGCCAGCGCACCAAGCAACAAGATCAGCAACGCCAGCGCTCGCCCATCCAGCGCCGGGACTGGAGCGTCTCCGCTCCTGGGCGCCAAAATCCTGGCCGTGCTCTGCGGTGTGGTCACCAACCCGCCGCCGCCGCTTCTGGCCGCAAGCGGTGTAACTCCGGCAACCACTCCGGACGCCGTCGCAGTGTTCGTAATTGCCCTGGCGGCGACATCCGCCGCCGTCACGGTATAGGTGGCGGTACATGTCACATTGGCTTTGACGGCCAGAGAGGCAACGACCGGTGAGCCGCCGCCGCAGTCGATCGCTGACAACGCGCCGGAGCCGCTAAAGGAAACTTCGGCGATTTCCACGTCGATAAGTCCCACATTACCGGTATTCGTGACCAGGAAGGAGAAGGTGACAAGATCGCCCTCCACCAACTGATCCGTATCAACGCTCTTGACAAGCGTCAGCTTCGGCATGTACACCGGCGTCGTTACTGTACTTGGCGGCGATTCGACGGGCGTACCGCTCTCATCGCCGGTCACATACGCCGTATTCGTAATCCCGACAGCGGGGAAATCGGCTGCTGCGACAATATGGGTAGCGGTACAAATCATAGTATCGCCCGGGGCCAGAGTGATCGTACCGTGGCAATCGATCGGTGTCAGCGAGCCCTCTCCGGAAAGACCGGGATTTTCGCGTATCAGTAGGGTGTCAACCGGAAGAGAACTGTTATTGGATATCGCAAACGTATATTCGATAATGTCACCCGCCTCAATGACTCCGGGAAGGGGATTGCCTTTGCTGTCGGTCACTTTTGCTGTCTTGGACAGCGCCAGATCGCCCACGTACAGCGTTGCATCCGCAGGCTCAAGAAGACCGGTAAGGGCAGTGAAATTATTCGGCTTGTTGGGGTACGCGCCATCGCTTGCCGCCGTCACCGGCACAGTGATCGTGCATGAAGATTGCCCCGCTTGCAAATTTCCCTTTACCGTTACCGTCGAACTGCCGATCGCTGCCGTTAATCCACCGCCTGTTAAGTCACAGGTCGTCGTCGCTGCTCCGGCCACCGTTACCTTGTCGCTGTTTGATGTATTGGTGGGCAATTCATCGGTAAATGACCAACCATTTTTCGCCAGCAGATCGCTCGTGTTCATGATCGTAAATGTCAGAGCCGTCGTATCGCCCGCGTGGATCGTGTAATCGTTGCCGCTGTAGGGGCTGGGGTTGAACGACTTGTAGAGCTGCGGCGTCACGTCCAGAATCTGGGGAAGGTCAAAGGCGATATCGTTGCCGGTAGAACCCTGCGTCATGTTCAGAATCTGGATACCTACCGAAACATTGCTGGTTTGCAGTAAGGCCTGCGATTGCAGTTTGGTAACATAAATTCTGCCGTATGTATTATCCAAATAATAAGGATTAAATATTTGTTTCGCCGTGCACGGATCCAGGCTGCTGCCAATGGTCTGGTAAACCGTAGCAGCAGCGCCACTCCCCTGTATCAAATTAAACGTTTCGCTCGCGTCAGTCCAACTGGTGTTGTCCTTTCTGCAGTGCACCGCTGCGAAGTACGCGGAAATAATATAGTAATGCCCCGCAGCCAACGGGATATCGTCCTTGGTCTGAAACTGAATATGGGCTACTTGGTTACTGCCCCCATTGGTCATCGACGCCACAATGTTGTTGGCGGCGGCGGTGTAATTGGTGGCGTTAGGATCGCCAATCTGGGCGTTACCGAGGGCGCTTGCCATTGCCTTAAGAAAGTTCCATGCCGACGCCGTCCCCTGTACATTACCATTCGCTCTGACAATCCCGCTCGTGCCATTGCACCCGTCGTTAGGGGTGGGTATCGCCGAACCGTTATTCAAAACCCATCCATTGCAGGCGCCATAACCCGGCAACCAATCCGCGTTAGCGAAATAGTTCTGCCCTCCCACGCCGGGATAATTGGCCAGCGAAAGGGGCGTTGATGAAGTGTTGGAGAAATCCTCCGACCAGACCTTCGTCGGACTCGCCGGTACGGGCTGCGCAAAAGCCGGCGCTACCAGAAACGTACCGAGGAGAAGCCCCATTCCCGCCGTCGGCCGAACGCTTCCGGCGATAACCTTACCGCAGGCGGCGCATACGCGCCGCCCTGTATTCATTAAGATTGCAAAGAACGCCATTTGAAAACTCCTTATTGATAAGATTTCACGCCAGCCGCAACTCAACACAGGTTCATTCCATGTAACAAAAGCCCGTAAACATAAAAAAACTTACACACCATGTGGAAACATTAAACTTTTTGACATAATTTGTGTTAACAAATTAATATTTCTTGTGAAAACAGAAGCTTATATAAAATATGACGTAATGTAGCACAAAGTTTTATGCTTTTCTACCTAGCTGCCTCACGCAAGGTGATAGCGTAGGGTAACTGTGGTTTTCGCGCTACACCAGCCGCAAAAAAGTACCCTTTGTGTACGGCTCAACGTTGCGTACAACCTCATTCCCAGCTTTCCGATTGAAATCTCTTCGGGAACAGGTTATGGAAGGGGCCTGATTTTCCCTCTCCTTGCGGGAGAGGGTGGTCGAAGGCCGGGAGAGGGGAAAGGAGGCACCCACTGAGGGCGGGCGGGGTTTTGTTCTTGACCTTCACGTCCGCTGGTACGTGTTTGGTCTTTCAGAGTCGCCAGCACACCCTCGCGGGAAGATCAGATCGAGAGGAGGCGCCGGCTCTGGTTTACGCGCGCTGTCTTCTCCTCCCGCGTCGTTATTCAGCCCCCTTTTTTCGACTCGCAAAACCGATATCCCCAAACTCTGTGGATAAGTTTGTGCGTATCTTGTCAAAGACCACGCTAAGTTGGCTTCCTGACAGAAATTTTGCGGCGTCGTACAAAAAATTTCACTGCTTATGTTTATAAAAATCAATGCCTTAAATTGTAACAACAGGCATAGCGGCGAGCTGCCTAACAATAGCGGTGTTATCGGCATCTCCCGGGGATAAGTCGTTAAAAAGCGACAAAACCGAGCGACTCGGCGATGGCTTGCTCAGATCCGCGCCAGAAAATCTCTGGTGCGCGCCTGTACAGGGTTGCCGAAAATCTCCGCCGGCGTATTTTGCTCAACGATTAAGCCGTCAGCCATGAAGATGACCCGGTCGGCCACGTCGCGGGCGAAGCCCATTTCGTGGGTGACGACGATCATCGTCATGCCGCCGGCAGCCAGCGTCCGCATGACTTGCAACACTTCGCCGACCATTTCGGGATCGAGTGCGCTGGTCGGTTCGTCGAACAGCATGATGTCCGGATTCATTGCCAGCGCGCGGGCAATCGCTACGCGCTGCTGCTGCCCGCCGGAAAGTTGGCGTGGGTACGCCTCTTTTTTGTCGGACAGGCCGACACGCTCCAGAAGCTCTTGCGCTTTGAGCGCGGCCTGGGTTTTCGTCATTTTCTTCAGATCGACCGGCGCGAACATGATGTTTCTCATCACGTTCATGTGCGGAAATAAATTGAAGAGTTGGAAAACCATCCCGATGTTTTCTCGGATTTTGTTGATGTCGGCTTTCGGATCGTTGACGATATGGCCGTCCACCTCGACCACACCGGAGGTCGGCCACTCCAGTCCGTTCAGGCAGCGCAATAGTGTGCTTTTGCCGGAACCGGACGGACCGATGATGCAGACTACTTCGCCTTCGCTGACAGTCAAGTCGATGCCCTTGAGCACCTGGGTATCACCAAAACTTTTGTGCAGGTTGCTGACCCGCACTTTTTGTTCAAGTTCTTTTGTCATTGTCCAGACGCTTTTCTACATATCTCGAAACAGCGGAGAGTACGGCGATCACGATCAGGTACATGGCGCCGACCAGTATCCAGGTGCTGAACGACTGCATCGTACGGCCGATGTAAATCCGCGCGTTATAGACGATTTCCTGCAAGCTGATGATTGAAACGATCGACGTGTCCTTGAGCGTGATGATGAACTGGTTGGACAGCGCCGGGATGCTGATGCGAAACGCTTGCGGCAAAATGACTCTGTACATGGCGCGACCCTTCGATAAGCCCAGACTGCGCGCTGCTTCCATCTGTCCCTTGTCAACCGCCTGGATGCCGCCGCGGAAAATTTCCGAGATGTACGCGCCGGCGTTCAGACTGAGCGCGATGAAGCTGGCTGTGAACGCCGAGATACGAAAATCGGCCAGCATGCCGCCGATGGCAGCGGTCACGCTGCCGACTTCAGCGCCGGACATGGATTGGCCGATTGACTGAACCAATTGAGGAAAGCCGAAGTAAACGAAAAAGACTTGCACCAGCAACGGCGTGCCGCGCACCAGCCACACATAACTTCTCGACAGCCAGCGCAGCACGACGAAATGACTCAATCCCATCAGACACGAGGTCAACCCCAGTGCCACCGCCATGATGAGCGAGGCGACGGTGATCTCCACCGTGATCCCCAGCCCCCGCAGGAGCATGGGGAACGCCTCGTTGAATACCTCGATAATATCCATCAGAACGATGGCGGATCAGAAATCGTAATTCAGGTTGTATTTTTTCATGATCCCTTTAAGCTCGCCGTTTTGCTTGATCTTGGCCAGCCCAGCCTGAAACATGGTCAACAGCTTCTGATTGGCCTGGTGGCTCTTCATGACTGCAAAGCCGTAGGACGATGAAGGGGAGCTTTCGCTCGGGTCTTCCACGATTTTGAGGCCGTTGTTTTTGGTAATGCCGTAAGCCATCACCGGCGAATCCTCGAAGCAGGCGACCGTGTTGCCCGTTTTCACGTCTTCGTACATCGTCGGGCTGTCGGCGAAATAACGGATTTTGAACTTGTATTTCTCGGCGATACTCTCGGCGAATTTGGCGCCTTCCGTACCGGTCTTGGCCGCGACGGTTTTGTCGGCGAGATCGGCATAGCTCTTGATGCTGTCGTTGCCGGCGGCGATAGCGACGACGATATGACTGACGTAATACGGGTCAGAAAAATTGTATTTTTCCTTGCGCTTGTCGGTGATGCTCATGCCGGCGATCACGCCATCGGCCTGATTGGATTCAAGCGCCGCTACCGCTGCGTCGAAACCTAACGGACGCAGTTCGTATTTGAAGCCCTGATCTTTCGCGATCGCGGCCAGAATGTCCAAGTCCGCCCCGACGAAACTGCCTTTTTCGTCAGTATATTCAAAAGGCGCGAATGTGGTGTCCGTCGCGATGATGTATTTTTTCTCCTCGCTGGAACAACCTGCCGCCAGCAACGTTAGCGCCGCCAGGGCGAAGGTGAACACAAGGGATTTTCGTAAGCCGATCATATTTTTCTCCTGAAGAAAATTTTGTTAGTGAATTCTGTATGCGGGCAGTTTATGCCGCTCCGGGTTGATCGCGGGATCAACAGCGTTTCAGTATACACGACGGGCACCGAGCGATTTTGCGATTCACACGCAGGAAATACAAATGATGATCAACCGGTCATCCTGGCGATGCTATCGTGTGTATGCCTTGCGTACGCCATTTCTGAATGGAATGAACAGCGCACGTAGTGCTTTTTATTTTTACTTTTAAATCAACATGTTAATAGCGCAACAGGTTGCGAGTGTCATGTTCCGATTGCTCGCAACCTCAATATCGGATAAATTCTCGGTACGCCCCTTTTCAAGGGATAAGGGAGAGTGAAAATGTTTAAGTTTTTATTGCGTTGGTTCACCGGCGGTTCCAAACCCGAACCGTCATCGAAGCCCAAGGATTATCCGCAGAAAACTTCCAGCCGCCCCCTGCTGCCGCCCGAGATCAGTTACGACGACGGCCTCATCGAGAAGCTGACAACGGATCATATTAAACTGCTTCACTTGTTTGGCGAAATCAAGACCGCCGCCGAACAAGAGAATTATGCTGCTCTGCCCGGACTTCTCTCGACTTTTCGGCTGGCGTTGCAAACGCACCTGATGCTCGAAAACGTCAAGTTTTACGCGTATGTGCAGCAGCATCTCGAAAAAGATTCCGAGACCTTGATTTTCATTAACGATGTTAAGAGGGAAATGGACGGCATCGTACGCGCCGCCATGCGTTTCTCCAATACGTATAAAACCCAAAAAGCCGTCATGGAAAAACCCGCCGATTTCCTCAAAGAGCTTGGCGGAATCGGAGAGGCTCTCGTCAAGCGCGTTACCCTGGAAGAAACGCGGCTCTATACGTTGTACCTTCCTTCTTATCAGTAGAACATCCGACGCCAGCGCCGTTTGGGTTTTGCTGTGTGCTTTCCTGCGCCGTTACCTCCCTCCGCGATGTTCCCGGTCTGAACACGGGGGAAGGCTAATGGGGTGGGGGTGGCAACTTTCAAAGTGTATATGCAACGGAATCGAAAACGCTCATGCCCATTTCTGGTTTAACCATGGGTCGCACAAACGATACAATACAATGTTTTTCCGAGCTTCCGTCACGCGACGTGCTCATCGCCTCCCTTCAAGGGAAGGAGGGCGATGGGGGAATGGATTTCGCTTCGCTCGCAATGATGCCGGAGATTATCGTGCATCCTTTTTAATCAACCCGCTCTAATGTTTCCCTCCTCTGCCTCCCCGCCGCCATCCTCGACCACCGCCTGGCCGGTCTCATTCCTGGTCAATTCCGTTCGGCTAATGATCGAGCGGCAGGTCGGGCTGGTCTGGGTCGCCGGTGAAGTGTCCGGTTTCACGCGGGCAGCCTCCGGCCATTGTTATTTTGCGCTCAAAGACGACAAGGCGCAGGTTCGCTGTACGCTGTGGAAAACAAAGGCGCTGGCGCTCGGCGTCGGTCGCCCGGGAGGATTGTTGCTGCGCGATGGCCAACACGTCGAAGTACGCGCGACGCCGACGCTGTACGAAGGGCGCGGCGAGTTTCAACTCAACGTCGATACTGTTCGACTGGCTGGCCAGGGCGCGCTCTATGAGCGTTTTTTGCAACTCAAAGCAGCGCTGGAAGCCGAAGGATTGTTTGCCGTCGAGCGCAAGCGTCCGCTGCCGACTTTCCCGCGCGGGGTCGCGTTGGTGACTTCGCGACACGGTGCAGCGCTGCACGACATGTTGACCACGCTGGCGCAACGCTGGCCGTCATTGGCCGTCGTACTTTATCCGACTGCTGTGCAGGGCGATGGCGCGGCGGCGTCCGTCGCCGACGCCATTCGCGTCGCCAATACCCGCGCCGATGAAGATGGCGTCGATGTGATCATTGTCGCTCGCGGCGGCGGCTCGCTCGAAGATTTGTGGGCGTTCAATGAGGAGGCTGTCGTACGCGCCGTCGCAACGTCACGGCTGCCGGTCGTCTCCGGCGTCGGTCACGAAACCGATTTTACTTTATGCGATTTCGCCGCCGACTTGCGCGCGCCGACGCCGACGGCGGCAGCGACCGCTATCGCGCCGGATGGCCCCGCCTGGCGGCGTCACCTTCATGACCAGCGCCGACACGCCTGCCGCGTGATGGAAAATATCCTGGCCAGCGCGGCGCAACGACTCGACCGCGCTGCTGCCCGCCTGACGCACCCGCGCATGCGCCTGACCGCGCAAGCCACGCAATTACAGACGCTGGCGGCGCGTCTGCAACAAGCCTGGCAGAAGCAGCATTCACCGACGACGCAACGCTGGCAATTCTCGCGGCAGCGCTGGCAACGCGCAGTCCGGTTTCAATGGACGACGCACGAGCAACATCTGGCGTTGTTCGCTGACCGGCTGGCCCTGCTCAATCCGCAACATGTGCTGGCGCGCGGCTACGCGATCGTCACCGCTGCTAACGGACAGCCGGTGCTTGACGCGGGAGCGTTGCACGTCTGCGATCCGGTCGCTATTACGCTGGCGCGGGGACGAGCGACGGCAACCATTGCCGACGTTTTCCCGGGCGAAGAAAGGTCATGATCTCCAGCGCTTCCCGGCGGAGCTTTGCTCAAAGCATTCTGCGCTGGGGGGCCGTTGCAATCTTCTGCTTGCCGTGTTTGCCCGGGTGTGTCGCTGACGATGCTTTTTATCACCCCTCGCAAACCGATTACGGCAACCCCGGACAGGCAGGACTGAAATACGAAGTCGTTCATTTCGCCAGCCGCGATGGGACACAACCGTCGGGCTGGTTTTTGCCGGCGGTCGATGTTGCCGATCCGCGCAACGCCAAGGGCACCGTGATTCATGTGCACGGCAATGCGGAAAATATTTCAGCACACTGGCCGCTCGCTGGTTGGCTGACATCGCGCGGCTACAACGTTTTCCTGTTCGACTATCGTGGTTTCGGTCAGTCCGCGGGCAAGCCCGATCCCAAAGGCGTTTTCGAGGACACTCAGAGCGCGTTTGATTATGTTCGCGCACGAACCGATGTCGATCCTGAAAAATTGCTGGTCTTCGCTCAAAGTCTGGGCGGCAACAACGCTATCGCCGCTATTGGCGCCGGCCACCGCGCCGGAATACGCGCTATTGCCGTCGAAGGCACTTTTTATTCCTATGCTGCCATCGCCAACGACAAGCTGACCGGCGCCGGCCTGCTCGTCAACAACGATTACAGCGCCCATCGCTATATCGGCAAACTGGCGCCGATCCCGCTTTTGCTCATTCACGGAACAGGTGACAACATCGTTCCCTGGCAGCACTCGGAGCGCCTGTTTGCGCTCGCCGGAGAGCCGAAACAATGGGTACTGATTCCAGGCGGCGGGCACATTGAAGCTATGACAACGCGCTTCGGTCGTACCTATCAGGACTTGTTGGTGAACTTTTTCGACAAAGCGCTATCGAAATCAAATTGATCCGGCAAAGTCCGGCTATACTGGCAACCAATTTCGCCCCCACCCGACCGATCATGAGCGCTTTTTCCTCCCTGCCGTTCACCAAGATGCATGGCCTGGGTAACGACTTCGTCGTGCTCGACGGCATTTCGCGGTCTATTACGCTAAGCCGTGAAGCCCTGCGGCTGTTGGCGCATCGGCGCTTCGGCGTCGGCTGCGATCAAGTTCTGCTGATTGAGCCTGCCACTAAAAGAGAGGCCGATTTTCGTTACCGTGTTTTCAACGCTGATGGCGGCGAGGTCGGAAACTGCGGCAACGGCGCGCGCTGCCTTGCCGTATTCGCTTACACCCACGGGCTGACCGGCAAGCGAACGCTGCGCTTGCAGATCGAATCCGGCATGCTCGAGACGCATATCGAAGACGACGGTCAGGTCAGCGTTGACATGGGGCCGCCGCGTTTCGCTCCGGAGGATATTCCATTCACAGGCGGCACCGGCGCCATCGTCGAGCCGCTCGATCTGTTCGGCGAAAGCATCGCCATTACCGCGTTGTCGATGGGCAATCCGCACGCAGTACAGGTTGTGCCCAATGTCTCCGAAGCGCCGGTTGATTCTCAGGGGCCGTTCATTGAAACACATGTGCGCTTTCCGAAAGGCGTCAACGCTGGCTACATGCAAGTGCTCGACCGTAACCACATCCGCATCCGCGTCTGGGAGCGCGGTTCCGGCGAGACCATGGCCTGCGGCGCCGGCGCTTGCGCCGCCGCAGTGACCGGTATTCGCCGCGAGTTGCTCGATCGCCGTGTCGAGGTTGAAACCCGCGGCGGTTTTTTATCCATTACTTGGCTGGCCGACGACGCCTCGGTTATCATGCGCGGCCCCACCGAGACGACTTTTGAAGGCATCTGGCAGCCCCCCGTTTGATTTTTATCTGATCTTTGCTTCGGAGCACACCCTTGATGAACCCCAACGCCGTCCTCGATTTTCTGCGCGACCACCCGCAATTTCTCGAAGACAACGCTCATTTGCTTTACAGCTCACCCTCCTGGTCACAAGACGGCCGCGTGTTATCACTGACCGAGCGACAGTTGCGCACGCTGCGCGAAAAAAACACTAACCTCGAACGACAATTGCGCGACATGTTGCGCGCCGGCACCGACAACGACATCATCGGCGAACGGCTGCATCGCGTCACTCTGGCTTTTTTTGCGGCGCGCGATTTAACGACAACGCTCGCTGTGCTGCGGCAAAGCCTCAGTGAGGATTTTCAAGTACCGTGCTTCGCCGTGCGCTTGTGGGCGACGCCGGACAACACGACGCGGCACATCGTCGAATGCTTGCCGGTCTCTACCGAAATTCAGGAATACACCGATGCGCTGGACGCACCGTACTGCGGTCGCGATGTCAGTGGTGAAATCAAAAGCTGGTTCGACGGCGCCAGGGCGCTCGGCTCGTTTGCGCTGATTCCCCTGCGCACCCGTCAAACCTTCGGCTTGCTGGCGCTGGCCAGCCCGGACATACAACGCTTTCCGCCCGATATGGGGACGGTTTATTTGACACGGTTGTCGGAACTGGCGAGCGTCGCGCTGGAGCGGTACCTGGCGTTTTGATACCAGGGATCAGAAAAACCTTTTGCTTTACTTCAATCGCTCCGGATGGGTGTACAGCGTCGCTCGACCGGGACGCGAAAAGCCGACCAGTGATACTCCGTACCGAACCGCAGTATCGACTGCCAGCGATGTCGCCGCCGAAACCGCAAACAAAATTTCAACGCCGCATTGCGCTGCTTTTTGCACCATCTCGTAGCTGGCGCGGCTGGTCACCAATGCTGCGCCATCCTGCCAACCCTGCTGCGCGCGCAAGCCGAGCAGTTTGTCGAGCGCTACATGCCGACCAACGTCTTCACATTGACCCAGCACGACGCCCGTCGGCGACAACCAGGCGGCGGCATGCGTACAACCGGTACGGTGCCCCAGCTTCTGTCGTTCATGTAATTGCGTCAGACAATGATCAAGCGCCGCCAGCGGAAATCGCTGCGTGAACGGCAACATCGGCAAGGGTCGGCAGACATCTTCGATCTGCTCCATACCGCACACGCCGCAACCGGTGCGCCCGACAAGGTTACGGCGGCGCTGCTTCAATGCTTCAAAGGCGCGCCCGGCCAATTCAATGTGAAGCTCGATGCCGCGCGGCCCCTGCCGTTCTTCAATGTCGTAAATTTCCTGCGGCGACGATGCGATACCCTCAGCCAGCGAGAAGCCCAGCGCCAACAGCGGCAGTTCGTGCGGTGTTACCATCATCACCACATGCGAGACGCCGTTGTAAACCAGTGCCACCGGCGCCTCTTCGGCCAGCCAGTCATGGCTCGATTGCACAATGCCGTTGTGCCGTTGCACAACCATTGACCGCGTTCCCGGCAACATCATCGCGTCCGAAAAAGCGGGCGTCTCTTCGGGCAAAGTTTCAAATAAAGATTCGCTTCTTTTCACACTAACTCCAAAAACTCTTGACGATTGTACTCTGAACGCCCACCCATAACACTTATTCTCGCTATGGTTTTATCGGGCGCTACCGCCTGTCATTTCCCCGATCGCATTTTTTATTCGAAGTATGTTTTTAGCGTGCGATTCCCGAAGAGAAGTATGCATACCTCTCAAAACAATATAGGCACATTCATAGAGAAATCGCATCGCCGATGCTTATTATGCAATGCCTTATCAATAGTATCCGTATAGAGAAAATAGTTTTTACTCTTTACTTTTGTGTTATCTTCACCAGTGATGCGACACGCGCTGTTGCCGTAAACGTTCTTCAGTGAAACAGCGTTCGTCGATCTGTATTCAACGAGGAGACAAATATCATGCAAGTCAATCGAAGGCAGTTCTTCAAGGTTTGTTCCGGCGGTATGGCCGGGACAACGCTTGCGGCGCTGGGTTTTGCGCCGGGAGCGGCGCTGGCGCAAGCGCGTCAATACAAGTTGTTGCGCGCCCGCGAAATACGCAATACCTGTCCGTACTGTTCGGTCGGCTGCGGCCTGCTGATGTACAGCATGGGTGACGGCGCCGGCAATACCAGGAATACTCTTTTTCACATCGAGGGAGATCCTGATCATCCGGTCAGCCGCGGCGCGTTGTGTCCCAAAGGCGCTGGTCTGATTGATTACATTCACAGCGAAGACCGGCTGCATTATCCCGAAGTGCGTGAGCCTGGCACCGACAAATGGAAACGGATCAGTTGGGAGGAAGCGCTGTCGCGCATTGCGCGACACATCAAGGACGACCGTGACGCCAATTTCGTCGAGCGAAATGCCGAAGGCGTCACCGTCAACCGGCTGCCGACGCTGAGCATGATGGCAAGCACTTCGACCACCAACGAGGCTGGCTTTCTGACACAAAAACTAACCCGTGCTTTAGGACTGATTCACGTCGATAACATCGCCCGTGTCTGACACGCGCCAACGGTAGCAGGTCTTGCTCCATCATTTGGCCGCGGTGCGATGACCAACCATTGGGTTGACATCAAGAATGCCAATCTGGTTGTTGTTATGGGCGGGAATCCGGCAGAAGCGCATCCGGTGGGATTCCGCTGGGCGATTGAAGCCAAAATCCACAACCATGCCAAAATTCTGGTGATTGATCCGCGTTTCACGCGCTCGGCGGCGGTGGCCGATGAGCATGTGGCGTTGCGGTCAGGCACCGACATCACTTTCCTGTTGGGGGTGGTGAATTATCTGATCGCCAACGACAAAATTCAGCACGAATACGTTCGCCATTACACCAATGCCGATTTTCTGGTGCGTGACGATTTTGCTTTTCACGACGGGTTGTTCAGCGGCTACGACGCGCAGAAGCGCACTTACGACAAATCGTCATGGGCGTATCAGTTCGACGAGCATGGTTTTGTCAAGCGCGATCCGTCGCTGTCGAATCCGCGTTGCGTCTGGAATTTGTTGCGTGAACATGTCAGCCGTTATACGCCGGAAGTTGTCGAAAACATTTGTGGCACGCCGCAGGATCGCTTCAAAGTAGCTTGCGAGCTGATTGCCGAAACCGCTGCGCCGGATAAAACGATGACTTCGTTGTATGCGCTGGGCTGGACCGAGCACACGGTCGGCTCCCAAAATATTCGGGCGATGGCAATCATCCAATTATTGCTTGGTAACATCGGCATGCCCGGCGGCGGCATCAACGCGTTGCGTGGCCACACCAACGTACAAGGGATCACTGACCTTGGCATTATGGCCACCGCACTGCCCGGTTATCTGGCGCTGCCATCGGAGAAACAGCCCGATCTGCGCACATTCCTCGCGGCCGTCACGCCGAAGTTGCAGGTGCAGGGGCAAGTCAATTACTGGGGCAACTATCCCAAATTCTTCATCAGCCTGCTGAAGAGTTTTTACGGCGACAAAGCGATGCCGGAAAACGATTTTGGTTTCGACTGGCTGCCGAAGTGGGATCGTCTCAACGATTTCATGTACACCATGAGCGCGATGGAAGACGGTAAGCTGAACGGCTGCATCTGTCAGGGCATTAACCTGCTGGCGTCGTTCCCGGATTCCAACAAGAGTATTCGGGCGCTGTCGAAACTCAAATATCTTGTGGTGATCGACCCGCTCGACTGTGAAACATCATGCTTCTGGCAAAACCACGGCGAGTTTAACGATGTAACGCCAGCTTCGATTCAAACCGAAGTTTTCCGGCTGCCGTCTTCGTGCTTCGCTGAAGAAGAGGGCTCGTTGGTCAATTCCGGACGCTGGTTGCAATGGCACTGGAAAGGCGCCGAAGTGCCGGGCGAAGGCCGGGACGACAGCGAATGCATCGCCGGAATCATGATGGCGGTGCGCCGGTTGTATGAGCAGGAAGGCGGTAGGGCCGTTGAACCGTTGCTCAATATGAGTTGGAACTATGTGAACCCCGAAGCGCCGTCTTCTGCGGTTGTCGCCAAAGAAATGAACGGCCGTGCGCTCGCCGATCTCGCCGACGCCAGCGGCAACATCGTTGTCCGCAAGGGTCAGCAACTGAGCAGTTTTGCCCAGCTGCGCGACGACGGCACGACTGCCAGCGGCTGCTGGATTTTTACCGGCAGTTGGACGGAAGCGGGCAACCAGATGGCGCGGCGCGACAACGCCGATCCGTCCGGCCTCGGCAATACGCCGGGCTGGGCTTGGGCTTGGCCGCTGAATCGCCGCGTTCTCTACAACCGCGCGTCGCTGGATCCGCAGGGCAAACCGTGGGATCCAAAACGTAAATTGCTATGGTGGAACGGCGCGGCGTGGACCGGCTACGACGTTCCCGACTTTGCTGCTTCCCCGCCGGGAAGCGAGGTGACGCCGTTCATCATGCAAGCGGATGGCGTCGGCGGTCTTTTCGCCCAGGGCAAACTGGCCGAAGGACCGTTCCCCGAGCATTATGAGCCAATAGAAACGCCGCTCGGCACCAACCCGCTACATCCGGAAGTGGTATCCAACCCGGTCGCGCGCATCATGAAAAACGACGACGGCTTCGGCGATCCAAGCAAGTATCCGTATGTCGCCACGACGTACCGATTGACTGAGCATTTTCATACGCTGACAAAATCAGCCAGACTCAATGCGATCACACAACCTGAGGCATTCGCCGAAATCAGCGAAACGCTGGCGAAAAAAGTCGGTGTCAAATCGGGTGACATGATCAAGGTCAGTTCGTCGCGCGGTTTTGTCAAAGTCAAAGCGACGGTGACCAAGCGGGTACAGATGTTCAAGGTCAATGGCCGGGAAGTCGAGACCGTCGGTCTGCCGATTCACTGGGGCTTCAAGGGTGTCGCCGTTAAAGGCCATCTGACCAATCGGTTGACCTCTGCCGTTGGCGACGCCAACACGCAAACGCCGGAGTACAAGGCGTTCCTGGTCAACGTTGAGAAAGCGTAAGGAGGCGAACATGACCATGCATGAACAACACTATCAGCGTTCCGCCACCAACGCGCTGACGCCGCCGCCGCAAAGCCACGTTTATCAGCAGAAAGTTGCCAAGCTGATCGACACCACGATTTGCATCGGTTGCAAAGCCTGTCAGGTCGCCTGTTCGGAGTGGAACGATTATCGCCCCGAAGTCGGCCACAACGTTGGCGTTTACGACAATCCGGCCGATCTCGGGCCACAAGCGTGGACCGTGATGCGCTATAACGAAGTCGTGGAAAACGGCAAACTGCAATGGCTGATCCGCAAGGACGGCTGTATGCACTGTGAAATTCCCGGCTGCCAGAAAGCGTGTCCGGTTCCAGGCGCCATCGTGCAACATCCGAACGGTATCGTCGATGTCGTTCAAGACCTTTGCATCGGTTGCGGATACTGCATCGCCGGCTGCCCGTTCAATGTGATGCGGCAGAACCCGGACGACAAGCGCGTTTACAAGTGCACGCTATGCGTCGACCGCGTTGCTGTCGGTCAAGAGCCGGCTTGCGCGAAAACCTGCCCGTCCGGCGCGATCATGTTCGGTAGCAAAGAGGACATGAAAGTCCGGGCTGAGCAACGCATCGGCGAATTGCGCTCGCGCGGCTTTACCAATGCCGGGCTTTATGATCCGGAAGGCGTCGGCGGCACCCATGTGATGTATGTGTTGCACCACGCCGACCGGCCGGAGCTGTACAGCGGCCTGCCCAAAGACCCGGCCATCAGCTCGTTGGTCAGCTTCTGGAAAGGCGCGTTCAAACCGCTGGCGGCGGCAGGCTTTATCGCGGCGTTCGCTGCCGCAGCATTGCACTACATCAAAGTCGGCCCGGTAACCGAGGACGACGAGGAGAATCATCATGACTGATCAAAAAGACGTTGTTTTGCGCCACATTTGCCCGGAGCGTGTTGCGCACTGGGTGACGGTACTCGGCTTTTTCTTTGTCACGGTCTCGGGGTTGGGTCTGTTCTTCCCGTCACTGCACGGACTGCTGGGCTTTTTGGGAACACCGCAACTGGCGCAATTGCTACACCCGTTGTTCGGTATCTTGATGGCGCTTGGGCTGGTCGTGCTGTTTCTCCATAACGTCTCGCACAGCCTGCCGGAAAAAGGAGATCGCGAGTGGTTTAACCACCTCTCCGCCATCCTGAAGGGGAACGAACATCACGTCGTAGATGTCGGGCGCTACAACCCCGGCCAGAAAGTACTGTTCTGGAAAATCATGGGGTTGGCCGTTATTTTGCTGATCACCGGCTTGATGGTGTGGCGACCGTATTTCGCCCACCTCTTTCCGATTCCGCTGCTGCGGCTGGCGCTGTTCCTGCACTCGCTGTGCGCCATCCTGATGATGTTCCTGATTATTGCGCACATTTACATGGGTTTCTGGTATAAAGGAACTTTGCGCGGCATGGTCTATGGAACGGTTACCCGTGCCTGGGCGAAGAAACACCATCCTCGCTGGCTGCGCGAACTGGCAACCAAGGAAAATGAAAATCACTGATGTCTAATGTTTCTTCTTCAGCCTCTGTCGGCGCGATAGGTTCTATCGCGCCGCTTTTTCTCCCCAACCCGGTCACGTTGTACGAAACGCGCGCCCGTCGTCTGCACGCACTGGCCGAACACGAACCGTCGTTACGCGATTATCTGCTGTTTGTGTTGCAGATCGTCGCCGTTCAGCACGCGCTGAGCCGCCGCGACAACGACGCACCGGCGCCGACCACGACATTGCACGTCGATTGGGTCACGCCGCCGTTGTCGATGGCGCGATTGTTACAGGATTCTTTCTGGCAGGAAAGTTTCACGGCGCTGCTGACCATGCTGTTACCACACGTGCCGACGCCGGTGCAAACCGTCCTTGAGCGCTTGAAAAAGCTCGGCCCTGTACAGCGGGCGACAGCGGCTCGTGCGTTGCTCGACAACGACACTTCGCTCACCGGCAGCGATGGTGCGCCGTTCTTCTGGGCGGCGCTATCGTTAACGGCGATGCAACGCATCGCCCGCAGCAAAATTGTCGTCGCCGACAAAAGCGGCGCAGCACGCCACTTGTGCCCGCTGTGCGGCAACGCGCCGGTCGCCAGTATCGTTCACCCGGATGGCCTGCGCTACCTGCATTGCCGACTCTGCGAAAGCGAATGGCACGTTGTCCGCGCCTTGTGCAGCAACTGTGAAAGCAGCCGCGATATTGACTACTGGTCGCTCGAAAAGCAATTCCCGGCGATCAAGGCCGAAAGTTGCGGCGACTGCCGCAGCTATCTGAAAATTCTTTATCAAAAAGACGACAAAGATGTCGATGCCGTTGCCGACGACCTCGTCAGCCTGGCGCTCGACGCGCGTCTCGAAAGCGAAGGGTTCAGCCGCAGCAGCATCAATCCGTTCCTGTTTCCATCATCCTAGTCGTGCCGGACGTACTGTACCCGCAGCTTCCGTCGGTTGATCGTTTGCTCCATGATGCGGCGGTGGCGCCGCTGGTGTCGCGCTACGGCGCGCGTCTGACCGCCGACGCCGCGCGGGCGCTGCTTGCCGAAGCCCGCGCCCATATCGCCGCGCACCGCGCGTTGCCGGTGTGGGCGAACGATTGGCCGACGGCATTGCAACGAACGCTGGCGGAACGAAGCGCCTCGAAACTCAAGCCGGTGTTCAACCTGACCGGCGTCGTGCTGCACACCAACCTGGGACGCGCCCAACTGGCGGACGACGCCATCGACGCCGTCGCCCGCGTGATGCGCGCGCCGGTCACCCTCGAATACGACCTCGACGAAGCGCAGCGCGGCCACCGCGACGACACCGTCGCCGAACTGCTGCGCGACATCACCGGCGCCGAAGCCTGCTGCGTCGTCAACAACAACGCGGCCGCCGTGCTGCTGATGTTCGCGGCGCTCGCCGACGGCAAAGAGGCGATTGCTTCGCGCGGCGAGTTAATCGAAATCGGCGGCGCGTTCCGAATTCCCGACGTGATGCGACAAGCCGGTTGTACGCTGGTCGAAGTCGGCACCACCAACCGCACCCACCTCGCCGACTATCGCAACGCGATCACCGAGCGCACCGCGCTGCTGGTCAAAGTCCACACCAGCAACTACCGGATCGAAGGCTTCACCTCGTCCGTGTCGGAAACCGAACTGGCGGCATTGGGGCGTGAAACAGGCGTGCCCGTCGCCAGCGATCTGGGCAGCGGCGCGTTGATCGACATGAGCGCCTACGGCCTTCCCGCGGAGACCATGCCGCAGCGCATCCTGGCCGATGGCGTCGATCTTGTGAGCTTCTCCGGCGACAAACTTTTGGGTGGCCCGCAAGCGGGAATCATCGTCGGTCGTGCTGACGCCATCGCGCGCTTGCAAAAACATCCGCTCAAGCGCGCCCTGCGCTGCGACAAAATCACACTGGCCGCGCTGGAAGCGACACTGCGT
>WQUA01000011.1 GCA_009786025.1 Pseudomonadota bacterium
CTACCCCGCCGATAAAGGCAAAGGGCACAGAAGCAAACGCCAGTGGCTGGAACAGCTTCCAGGAGAAGTAACCCGCCCTGTAGAACTTTAGGGTGGCGATCACGGCCACAAGAATGTTCAGTATCAGCGCCGTGGGTTTCATGACCGCAGGCGCCAGCCCGAATAGCGCCATGGCAGCCAGATACCCCGAAGCTCCGGCGTGCCCGACCGACGAATACAGTGCAGCAGCTAAAAAGATCAGCCCGGCCAGCCCGATGATGACTTCCCATTCCATTCCATCTTCCCTGTTACGCTCGCCCCTACTATTTTATTTTTTCTATATTCTAACAAATATATCGCTTATGTTTCTCGAAATATAACGCCTCGCGAAGATTTTTTGCCTTACCGCGATTTTTTGCCACAATGCGGGTTGCCCGATAGCTTCCGCGAATCTCTAACCTCATGACCCTCCTCCCCGACGCGCGTTGCACACTGCCCCAGCGGGACGATGCTGATGAAATCATCGACGTGCGCTCCCCCGCCGAGTTCACCGAGGATCACCTCCCCGGCGCTCGCAACTGCCCCGTTCTGGACAACGAAGAACGCGCCGCCGTCGGCACACTGTACCAAAGCTCCCCCTTTGAAGCACGCAAGAAGGGCGCGGCGATGGTCGCCCGCCACCTCGCCCGCTACCTCGATGAAGAATTTGCCAACCGCCCCAAAAGCTGGCGACCGCTGGTGTACTGCTGGCGCGGCGGCATGCGCAGCGCCAGCTTTGTCACCTGGCTGCGGCTGATCGGCTGGCGCGCCATGCAGCTGACCGGCGGCTACAAGACCTGGCGCCGCCATGTGCTGCAAACCCTCGACGATTGGCCGCCGCGCTACCGTTGGCGCGTTATCTGCGGCCCCACCGGCAGCGCCAAAACCCGACTGCTGGTGGCGCTGGCCGCTTGCGGAGAACAAACGCTCGACCTTGAAGCCTTGGCTGCTCACAAAGGATCGGTGCTGGGTGCGTTGCCGGATACGCCGCAACCCTCTCAGCGTGCGTTTGAAACACAGCTCTCGGAAGCGCTGACCGCCTTCGACCCGATGCGCCCCGTTTACGTTGAAGCCGAGAGCCGCAAGATCGGGCGCATCGCGTTACCCAACGCGCTGATCGACGCGATGCGTGACGCCGATTGCCTCGAACTGCTGCCGTCGCCGGACGTGCGGCTGCGCTACCTGCTCGATGACTACGCTTATCTCGGGCAAAATCCTGACGATTTGTGCGAACAGTTGGAACGGCTCAAAGGCTTCATCGACAACACCACGCTGACGCGCTGGCAACAATGGGCGCAAAACAACGATCTCCCTGATCTGTTCTCCGAACTGCTTGCCCGCCACTACGACCCGTTGTATGCGCATTCGCAATACCGCCATTTCAGCAAATTGCACAACGCGCCGCGTTTTCATCCTGAGGATTTATCGGATGGGGCGTTGGCGGCGTTGGCTGAGAGGATTGTTCGGTAAACGTAATACCGTAGGTTGGGGTGCGCGTAGCAAACCCCAATCTATACCTTCCTATGCCCTCCTATCAAGCAACTGCGCCAAGTAACGCGCGATCAAGTCGATTTCGAGATTGACGGCATTGCCGGCTTTTAATGATGAGAATGTTGTCGCAACAAACGTATGCGGAATCAGGTTGATCGCCACCCGATTTCCGGTAACGGCGTTGATCGTCAGACTGACGCCGTGCACGGTCAACGATCCTTTAGGCGCGATGAAACGCATCAAGGCTTCCGGCGCTTCGATGTCCAGAAGGTAATTACGCGCTGCTTCCGACTCACCCGGCGCGGCTTCGAGCGCCGTCAGTTGTACAACGCGGCCAACACCATCAACGTGTCCGCTCACCAGATGACCACCGAGCCGGTCGGAAAGCTGCATCGCTTTTTCCATGTTGACGCGCCCGCCCGCCGGAAACCCGGCGGTGCAACGCAAGGTTTCCGCCGACACATCAAACACCAGCGTCTGCGCCTGTTGCGCCACAACGGTCAGGCAGCAACCGTTGAGCGCAATGCTGTCGCCCAGCGCCACGTCAGTCAAATCCAGCGCCGAAGCATCGACTGCAAGCGCCACACCTCCTGCCCTGGGCGTCACGGCTTTGATGGTTCCGACAGCGGTAATAATTCCAGTAAACATTTACGCCTCCTTGAAATTACAATTCTTTTTTAACCATGAAAGGCACGAAAAGCACGAAAGATTTTCCTCTGCGCTCTATGCGGTTAAAACTCAACGCTCTTTGCGTCGAAGCCGAAGGCGCACATCGTCGCCGACAAGCGCTGCGTCCATGAAAGAAAAGTTTGCATAAGCATCCAGCGCATTCAACGGCGCGACAAGCTCGAACATCGGTAATGCCTGTTGCCCCAGCATCCTGGGCGAGAGATACACCAAAAGCTCGTCGATAAGTCCCGCTTCGAGCAACGCGCCGTTCAATCGCGCGCCGGCTTCGACGTGCAATTCGTTGATCTCCGACTTCGCCAGCATCGCCATCAGCGTCCGCAAATCATCGCTGCTATACGTTCCTTCCAGCGCGGTGGCAGGAAGGAACGTATGGCGCACATGCGAAGGCCAGGAAGCAGGCCGCGCTGATGCGGTGACGATCATCGTCTCGCCGCCATCGCTCATGAGTTTGCACGTTGTCGGTATTTTTGCCGAACGATCCAGCACGATACGCAAGGGCTGTCGTGATGTTTTCACCGATGTTTCCACCCCCCGCACGGTCAACGAAGGATCGTCGGCCAGCACCGTCCCGATGCCGGTCAACACCGCGCACGCGCGCGCACGAAAAGCATGGCCGTCGCCTCGCGCCACCGATTGCGTGATCCATTGGCTGCGGCCATCGGCCAGCGCCGTTCGCCCATCCAGGCTGGCCGCGATTTTGCTGCGAATCCACGGGCGTCCGCGCTGCATCCGCGAGATGAAGCCGCAGTTCAATTCGCGCGCTTCTTCTTCGAGCAAACCCGAATCAAACGCAACGCCCGCCGCTTGCAACACCTGACCGCCGCGCGCCGCCTGCGGATTCGGATCGGTACATGCCGCAATCACCCGTCCGATACCGGCAGCGATGATCGCCTCGGTGCAGGGAGGCGTCCGCCCCTGATGGCTGCACGGTTCCAGCGAAACATACATCGTTGCGCCGCGCACATCATGACCGTGAGTATGCGCGTCGATCAAGGCCGCCGTCTCTGCGTGCGCCTCTCCCGCTTTTTTGTGCCAGCCTTCGCCAAGCATTTTTCCGTCTTTGACGATCACACAGCCAACGCGCGGGTTCGGCATTGTTGTGAACAAGCCGCGCGCCGCCAATACCAGCGCGCGTTGCATGTAGTGAACATTCGCCTCAGACCAGCGCATACAAATTCCACCAAACCAAAAGAATCATGCCAGGAATTATACTGCACCAGCTTCGTTCGACATGGCCACTTTATCCTATCGCCACGTTCCGGGCCTGCGGCACCGCCGCCAGCAGTTGCCGGGTATAAGCGCTCTGCGGATTCCGGTAAAGCGAATCAACATCGTTGATTTCAACCACTTCACCGTCGCGCATCACCATCACCGTATCGCACAAATAACGCACCACCGCGAGATCGTGCGAAATGAACAGGTACGATACGCCAAGTTGCTCTTGCAAATCTTTGAGCAAATTCAAAATCTGCGCCTGTACCGATACATCGAGCGCCGAAACCGGCTCGTCGCAAATCAGCAACTCAGGCTCGACGGTCAGCGCCCGTGCCAGGGCGATCCGTTGCCGCTGACCGCCGGAAAATTCATGCGGATACTTGTCGAACGCGTCACGATCCAGACCAACACGATGCAACCAGTCGAACGCCAGCACCGCCGCGGCTTGTCGATTAGCTGCCTTCCGGTGCAGCAGGATCGGTTCGAGCAAACTCTGTCCGACGGTGAAGCGCGGATTCAACGACGCATACGGATTTTGAAACACGATCTGCATTCGCTGGCGGTAAGGCATGAACGCTTCTTCCGACAACGCCAAAATATCCTGTCCGTCAAAACACACCACGCCGCCCGTTGCTTGATGCAATCGCAGAAGCGTCAGCCCCAGCGTTGTTTTGCCGCAACCGGATTCGCCGACAATTCCCAGCGTCTCGCCGCGCCGCAGAGTGAACGACGCGCCTTTGACCGCCGGAATTTCGTGACGTCGCCACAAGCCTTCACGCTTGAAAAAACTTTTCTTGAGATTGCTGACTTCGAGCAAAGACGGCGCTTTACACCCATCTCCTGCTGTGGGAGGCAAACCCCCGTCGGCTTCGCCGACACCCCCTTTGAAAAGGGAGCTTGAACTGGGGGAGGGGAGGCGAGTCAAAGCCCCATCCCCACCCCAACCCTCCCCTTGAAGGGGTGGGTTTTTGTTCTCCGCCATAAAATTGTCGATGGTTGGCAAACGCAACGGCACATTGTCAAGGCGTGGGCGGCATTGCAGCAATGCTTGCGTATAACGGTCTTGCGGCGACGAGAAAATGCGCACCGTTTCGCCCGCCTCGCGTATCTCTCCGTGCCGCATCACGATAATGCGGTCGGCCAATTCGCCGACCAGCGCCAGATCGTGCGAAATAAACAGGATCGACATCCGATGCCGCGCCTTCAGCGTTTTCAGCAACTCGACGATTTGTTTCTGTACGGTCACATCAAGCGCCGTCGTCGGTTCATCGGCGATCAGCAAACGCGGCGTGCACGCCAGCGCCATTGCAATCATCGCCCGCTGTTGTTGGCCGCCGGAAAGCTGGCTCGGATAACGCGCCAACGCCCGGCGCGGCTCCGGCAAACTGACTTCGTCGAGCAATTCGACACAACGACTCCGCGCTGCAGTCGCTGACATCCCTTTGTGTAAACGCAGCACTTCAGTAATTTGATAACCGATGGTGAATACCGGATTGAGCGATGTCATCGGTTCCTGAAAAATCATCGCCATGTCGGCGCCGCGCAAGCGCCGCCGCTCTTCATCGCTGCATCGTAAAAGATCGCGTTCCCGATACATGATCCGACTCTCGCCCGCAATCTCGGTGCTGTATTTCGGCAAAAGCCCCATCATCGCCAGCGCCGTCACGCTTTTCCCGGAACCGGATTCGCCAACCAGCGCCACGGTTTCGTCTTCGCGTACCGTGAACGTCACCTCCCGTACCGCCATGAACGAAGGCTGTCGCCGCCGCCAAAACGCCACCGACAAACATTCAACGGAAAACAGCGTCGACGAAGTGTTCAGGAAATCACTCATGACGCCACCCGTATTTTCGGGTCCAGCGCGTCGCGCATCGCATCGGTCAACAAGCTGAATGCCGTCACCAGCAGCGCCATTGCACCGCCTGCTGCAGCCAGTTCCCACCACCTTCCGAGAATCAGTTCGCCTTGCGCATCGTTCAACATCGACCCCCAGGACACTTCATCGACCGCCACCCCGAAGCCGAGGAACGACAGAATCACTTCCGCTTTGATGAAGCCGACCGCCAGAATCGAAATATTAACCAACACCACATGCGACACGTTCGGCAAAATGTGGGAGAAAAGAATTCGACGGTTCGGTACTCCGAATGCGTGCGCCGCCTGCACATATTCGCGCCCCCGGTGTTTGATGTATTCAGCGCGAATCAGCCGGAAGACGCCGGTCCAACCGGTCAACCCCAGAATCAGGATGACCGTTATCACGCCGCGCTGTTGCAACACCGCCGCCACCGCCAGAATCAGCAACAAATAAGGAATGGCGTTGAACACGCTATAAAACCAGTTCAGCGCATCGTCGGTGCGGCCACCGTAATAACCCGCCAACGCACCCAACAGCGTACCAAGAAAGGTTGCCAGCAAAGCAGCGCTCAGCCCGACAACGATGGAAGTTTGCGAACCCTTGATCATCTTGGCCAAAACGTCACGACCCCAGCGATCGCCGCCGAATGGAAGGCTTGCGCGCTTTTCTTTGACAGTCATTGATGTTTTGTCTTCCGCGCCGAGCGTTCGTAGCGTTTCGGCCAGCGGATCAACCACGCGACTCTCCGACGGCGTTTCCCCAAGCCGCGCCAGTTCTTCCGCCAGCGGATCTACCACCGTTGAGGGCGGCAACGCCTCCGCGTTCTGCGCTCCCGCCATCGCCTGCGCTGCCTGTTGCGCCGTGCTCCCCAACACCGCCGGCGCGGAAGGTGTTAGCAATCCCCATAAATCGGGCGGCGCATCGGGAATCGCTGTCTCTTCGTTCCAGCCGGACGCGATCACGCCCAGCGCCGACAACAACACGACAACAAAAAACGCCGCGACGATCACCAACGACGCCACGCCGACGCGATCATCACGGAAACGCTGCCAAGCCAGCAACCAGAAGCCGTTGCCGCCTTTTTCGGAAGCGGCTGCCGACATTGGAAAAGAAAGCGTCTCTGCCATCGCTATTTCAACTCGACACGCGGATCGACCACTTTATAGATAAGATCGGCCGCCAGATTGGCCAACATCGTCGCCAACGCTACATAAACCGTGATCGCCTTGATGACCGGAAAGTCCGAACGCTCAACCGCCAGAAGCACTTCGCGCCCGATTCCCGGAATCGAGAAAAAGCGCTCGATCAGAAATGCGCCCACCAGAAGCCCCGGCAGCGCCGCCATCACATAAGTCACAATCGGAATCGAGGCGTTGCGTAAAACATGAACCCACAAAATGCGCGTTTCCGACAGCCCTTTGGCGCGCGCGGTGCGCACATAATCCTGATCGATCTCATCGAGCACGAAAGAACGGAAAAGCCGCAAGTCAGGCGCCAATCCGACGCAAAGTCCGATCAAGATCGGCAGCGCCGCGAACGTCGTCAGATTCGTCCACAGCGAATCGCTCCAGCCTTGCACCGGGAACCAGCCGAGTCGATACGCGAACACATACTGAAAAACGATGATATAAACCAGAATCGAAACTGACATACCGACCGTACACGCCACCATCACCGTTCGGTCGGTCAGCGAGCGGTGGAATCGCGCCACGATCAGTGACAACGCAATCGCCAGCAGCGTCCCCAGCACCAGCAGCGGAACCATCACGGTGAGCGAAGGCCCCAACCGTGTTTTCAGAATGTCGGACACCGGCTCATTGGTGCTCCAGCTTGCGCCGAAATCAGCAGTGACGATTTGCTTCAGAAAAATGCCGATTTGCGCATAGGCCGGGCGATCAACGCCCAACTGGTGGCGAATGTTGGCAATCTGCGCTTCATTGGAAATTTTTCCCGCCAGAATATAGGCCGGGTCGCCACCAACCCAGTTGAACAAAATGAACAGTAACAGCACCACGCCAAGCATGGTCGGGATCATCTGCAACAAACGACGGACAATGTAAGCAGCCATGGATGGTTTTTCAAAAACTTACTTCAACCACAAAGAAAGCAACGATCTCAAAGAAAAAGCGTTGAGATATCGGGAGCCTGAGCAGTGATGCTGACCGCTGTCCTTTGTTTTCCGGCCGCAGAGGTCTGATAGGTGTATCCATTCGCTTAACTTTCTATGCGTTCTTTGTGGCTCATTTGTTTGTTCGTTCTTCACGGCGCTTTCGCCGGATCGATATCGAGATAAATCCAGGTCGCGCTCAGGATCGGATGTTTCTTGTAGCCGAGCACCCAGGGACGAATCAACATATTGCGCTCGCGCGAAACGCCTAACATCCAGGCGCCGTCAACCTCCATCTGCCGGGTCATCTCCAGAAACAAGTGATTGCGCTCCGGCGAATCCGGCAATTTCCGCGACGCTTCATAAAAAGCATCAAACGCCTTCGATTCATAGCAACCACTGTTGCTCTGGCCGACATTCGGCCCATACAGAAGCTGCATGAAATTATCACCGTCAGGGTAATCCGCCGTCCACGCCGAACCCCACATCTGCAACTGACAGTTCTTCGTTGCCTTGATGTGGTCAGCGAATTTGCCCGGTTGAAACTCGACGCGAACACCGATCGCGTCCATCGACTTTTTCCACAGCTCGTTGAACTGTCGCTCGATCGCCGTCGTCCCGGTCGCGTACTTCAGCAGCAGCGGCGAGCCATTGGGCATCGCCCGAAAACCGTCTTTGCCTTTTTTGAAACCGAAAGCGTCGAGCAGTTTGTTGGCCAGCGCCGGATTGTACGTGTTCAACGGCTTGTAGCGCGGATCGTGCCCGACCACGCCCACCGGAATCGGCATGGTTGCCGGGATCGCCTGCCCTTTGCGAATCACTTTGATTTCTTCATCGCGGTTATACGCCATGATGATAGCCCGACGCAGCGCCAGTTTTTCTTTCTCAAAACCGCCGACGACAGGATCGCGGAAATTGAAAAAAGTATAAGTCACTTCCGGGTCAATCGCCCGCACCAGTTTGACGCCCTGCTCGCGCCACTCTGGTTTCAACTCGCCCTTTTCATCGAAAACTTTTTCGCGGAAGCTGCCGACGCCGCTGAAATCAAGTTCCTTGCGATTGAACGCCAGCCACGCCGATTGTTCTTCTTCGATGATCGAAATTTCAACGCGGTCGATCAACGGCAAACGCTTCCCCTGCATCGTACGATTCAGTTCCGCGTCCCCTTCCTCGCTCGCTGCGAAGCTCCACACCATTCCGCGGTATTCCGGGTTTTTTTCAAGCACGATGCGAGCGCCGCGCGTCCATTGCTTCAGCACGTAAGGGCCGGTGCCGACCGGGTGCGCCATCATATCGTCGCCGTATTTCTCGACCACTTCGCGCGCCACTGCAGAAAACGGCGTATGCGCAGCGATATAACTGAAGTTGTAATCCGGCTCACGTAAACGGATTTGCAGCGTATAGCGATCCAGTACTTTCAAGCCTTCAACATTAGCATCGTAATCGTATCTTCCGGTTTTCTTCGCCGTCTCCGCCAACGCATCCAGCCCGATGATTTTCCCCTCAAGCATGAACGCCCAGGGCGAACGAATTTTCGGGTCGAGCACCCGCTTGAAACTGTAAACATAGTCGGCAGCAGTCAATTCGCGCGGCTTGCCGTTGAACGCCGGATCGGAGTAAAACCGGATGCCGGGACGTATCTTGAACGTGTACGTCTTGCCGCCATCACTAACCTCAGGCAATGCCTCCGCCGTCATCGGCGCCAAACGCATCGGACGCGCCAGATAATCGTACGTCAGCAGCCGCTCAAAAATAGCTTCGTTGATGGTGTTGGAGTAAAGATCGCGGGCGAGCGGCGGATCGAAACCACTTTCCGCCGTCGAAAAAGCCAGCCGTATGGTTTTGAGCGGCGCGGCTTGCGGTTCTGTTCGCGATTCGGTTTTCCCCAGCTGAGCGGCTGACGCCGCGCCCGAAAAGCACAGCAGCGTTCCCGACAAGACCACCCACAACATCGGCAGCCAAACCGTATTTTTCTTTAAACCATTCGAACGCAACACCATTCTCCTTTTGAAATGACAGAGCATACATCCCTCTCCCGCTTACGGGGGAAAGTGGCTCAAAGCGCCAAGAGAGGGAAATTTGATCCCCCGATTTCTGACCTCTGCCCCTGCCTAATGTACCATTGGATTTTACCGAATGAAAATATCCACTATGAAACCCGACTACTGGGATCGCGCCACCCGCCTGCTTTCACACCGCGACCCTGCGATGCATGGCCTGATTGAAGCCTATCCGGAATTCCATCTGCGCCGACGCAGCGACGCCTTCACCGCACTCGCCCGCGCAATTGTCGGTCAGCAGATTTCGGTCAAGGCGGCGGACGCCGTCTGGCGGCGCTTCGTCATCGCCGTCGATCCCGCTCACGCCAACGTCGCTTTTCCCGTTGTCGCGCCGACGACAGTTGTCGCGCTGACGCCGGGCGCCCTGCGCAGCGCCGGGCTGTCGCAGCGCAAAGCCGAATACATGCAAGACCTCGCCCGCCGTTTCGCCGACGGATCGTTGAATCCTGAAACTTGGAAAACATTGGCCGACGAAGCGCTGATCGAAGCGCTTGTTACCGTCAAAGGTATCGGACGCTGGACGGCGGAAATGTTCCTGATGTTCCATGAACTGCGCGCCGACGTTTTTCCGATTGCCGACCTCGGACTGCAAAAAGCGATCCGGCTGTATTACGCCGGAGAGCACCCCCTCAGCCTTGACGAAATGCAGGCGCTGGCCGAATCCTGGCGACCATACCGCAGCGTCGCCACCTGGTATCTGTGGCGCTCGCTCGATCCGTTGCCGGTGGAGTATTGAGAGCAGAGGTCAGAGGTCAGAAAGGCGTCATTGCGAGGAGCGTAAGCGACGAAGCAATCCAGAAAAAATGGACCGCAAAGAACGCGAAGAAAAATCGCCTACCCATATAGGGGTGGGTTTCAAACCCGCCCCTGTGTCTCACGCGGGGGCACGGTAAATCATTGCGTCATTCTGCGCGGTTCACCCTGCGCGAAGTCGCAGGACGCAGAATCCAGAGAACCCCATCCCCATCCTGACCTTCCCCTTGAAGGGGAAGGAATCCGCGTTCTTCGCACCTTCGCGGCTTCGCGTGAGATGGTTTTTATGGATTCTGCGACGTCGCGCAGAATGACGATTATTTTTCTCCACGCCGCCTCGCCTCAGCGAGAGAATTCTTCTTCGCACTCTATGCGCTCTTTACGGTGAATCTCTCAATCAAAATACGTCCGCGCTCCTTCAAACCGTTCGTCGAAATAGCGGCTGCCGAGATCGTCGATACGCACCTTGCCGTCGGTCGAAGGAGCATGAATAAAGCGGTTGTCGCCGATATAAATGCCAACATGTGAAAAGGAGCGGTTCAGCGTATTGAAAAAAACCAGGTCGCCCGGGCGCAGCCGCTCACGTCCGACCGGTGTTCCCTGTCTGGCAATATCGGCGGCGCTGCCGCTGACTTTGACGCCCGCCGCCTGTGCGTAAATGTAGCTCACCATCCCGCTGCAATCGAATCCCGCCTGCGGATTCTTGCCGCCGAAACCGTAGCCGGTATCAAGCAGACTCAGCGCAAAAAGTACGACTTCCTGCCCTTTTTCAGTCGGCGGCAGGTCTACTCCATCCGATCCGGTAGAGCGGACGCTATCAGGCCGTCTTTCCCTGCTGCCACAAGCGGTAAGGAAAAGCGCCGCAAGAACAGTAATATGGAAGCGGCGACGGTTCGGGTTTGGCAAAGCGGATACTTTTTGCCCATTCCCGTGCCTGTCTTTTTGTCTGCTCACAGAGACACCCTTCATCGGCACGCTGCGCTTAACTTTTGTTAATCGCGATCATTACTAATATGAATAATCGGAGTCCCGTAATTCTTGTAGAATCAAAGACGCATTATACGGTCAGTCGTCAACCCTCTGGCCATCCCATCTTTTTCCCCTGAAGAGACTCCTATGAAAAAACACCTCCTGATTGCAGCGCTGGCTTTCGCCGGCTTCTCCGTTCACGCCGCCACCATCGAAGTTCCGATGAATCTGGCGACTGAAAAAGGTGACGGCAAAGCCATTGGCACCGTGACCATTTCCGAAACACCTTACGGCCTGGAATTGACTCCGAAACTGGAGGGGCTGGAACCCGGCATTCATGGTTTCCATATTCATGAGAATCCGAGCTGTGCTCCAATCGAGAAAGACGGCAAAATCACCATCGCCGGCGCAGCGGGCGGGCACTTCGACCCCGCCAAGGCAGGCAAGCACCTGGGACCTTACGCTGACGGCCATCTCGGCGATTTGCCCGCACTTTACGTCACTGGCGACGGCAAAGCCGACTATCCCGTTCTGGCGCCACGAATCAAGCAGCTTTCCGAGATTCATGGACGTGCGCTCATGGTTCATGTCGGCGGTGATAACCACTCCGACCACCCGCTACCGCTCGGTGGCGGTGGCGTGCGGTTGGCGTGCGGCATCATCAAATAAACCTTTCTTACTTTCGAAAAAGGCGGCTTCGGCCGCCTTTCTTTTCTGTTTTTCTTCTATCAATGATGCTGTTTCGTCGATGGGGCGCGCTCGACAGCCTTCTTCACCTAACTTCATCTGTCTTTCGTAAATCTACAGCGCAGCAAGAGCATCACGCCCGACCCCATTACGCAATGCTTGTACCAGTGCTTCAAAACCGTCAAGCAATCATTGTTCGCTGCCGGAGCTGTTTCTGACGCTGGCGTGGATATATTGGGGAACGGCGCTTTTGTCCGCGGTAAAGCTCTCCGCTATGGAAATCAGGAGCCCCTTTTTCCGCAAGTGATTTTCAACTTCTGAAGATCGCCAGGGAACAGGCGCTTCAATACCTTTTTTTGCGGTTGTTGTTTTTAGCAAGATGTTAGAATGACTGACCTCAAAAAACACCTCTTTAGTTCAAGGAGACCATTGTGAACGACTTATTGTTTCCTGCTGCGCCGATCAGCGCCTTTCCCATTGCCGACAGCAACCTCCGCTTTCCCGTTCATCGCATCTATTGCGTAGGCCGGAATTACGCCGAACACGCCCGTGAAATGGGCTCCGACCCTGATCGTGAGCCGCCTTTTTTCTTCTGCAAACCGGCAGATGCTGTCGTATCCACGCCCGCCGGTCAGACGCTACAGCTCCCTTATCCGTCACAGACTAAAAATTTTCATCACGAAATCGAACTGGTGGTCGCGATCGGTAAAGGCGGCAGCGACATTGCGGTCGAACACGCTTACGATCACGTCTGCGGCTACGCTGTCGGCCTTGATATGACCCGTCGCGACCTGCAAGCGGAAATGCGTAAAGCGGGATTGTCGTGGGAAGTCAGCAAAGCCTTCGATCGCTCGGCGCCCATCGCACCTTTGCATCTGGTCAGCGCCTGCGGCCACCCGGAAGACGCCGGGATATGGCTGCGAGTCAATGGCAAAGATCGGCAACGCAGCAACATCAATCAACTTATCTGGTCCGTACCGGAAACGATTGCTTATTTATCGCGTTTTTTTGAGTTACAACCGGGCGATTTGATTTTCACCGGCACACCCGCAGGCGTCGGCGCGGTCATGCGCGGCGATCTCATTGAAGGCGGTATTGATGGGTTGGGGACGCTGCAGGTGAAGATCATTTGAGTTTGAAAGCCCACCCGCAGGAGGAACGCCTTCCCCCGCTGGCGGGGTGGGAGGGTTATAAAAGGGCAGGTTTGAAACCCGCCCTTAAAGAATCTGACTCCTGCTTTCTGATCCCTGGTTACCGCGCCGGCAAATACTGCAACGGATCGACCGGCTTACCGTCCCTGCGGATTTCAAAATGCAGTTTCACCTGATCGGTGTCAGTATTACCCATTTCGGCAATTTTCTGGCCGCGCGTGACTTGCTGTCCCTGCTCCACGAGCAATTCACGATTGTGCGCATACACGGACAAAAAAGTATCGTTGTGTTTGACGATCACCAGTTTGCCATAACCGCGCAACCCTGAGCCGACATACACCACCTTCCCCGCCGCACCGGCAACCACCGGCTGCCCGGCATTGCCGACAATATCGATACCTTTGAGGCTGGATTTCTCCGAATAGGTTGAGATCACTTTCCCCTGTGTCGGCCAGGACCAGTCAACGCTGTCGGTAGAAGCGGTTGCCGTCTGAGGCGGCGAAGACGGCAACGCGGGCGGCGATGGCGGCGTGGTCGATGTCGTTGTTGTGGGGGGCGTCACTTCCGTTTTGCTCATCGCCATCAACGCTTGTTCCGAATACGGTTGCTTTTCCGCTTTCGGCCCGGTTTTAACATTGCCGCGGTCTGTCGCCGCCGTTGAAACAGTCTTCGTCCCACTGCCCGCACTGGTCACGGGAGGCACCGTCTGCAACGGCGCGGTGGTGACGCTCGAAGCCGCCGCTGCGCTGCCTTCCGGCGGCGTCAAGCGCAGCACTTGACCGACACTCAGTTTCGACGGCTCGGTAATGTTGTTCCAAGCGGCCAATTCCCGATAATCGATATTGTTCTGCTGCGCGATTGAAAACAGCGTTTCGCCCTGGCGCACAGTGTATGTTTTGCCGGTAATCGTTTGCGACGGCGCCCCGGCATTGGGAGCCGTTGGCGAACGCGACGATGTAATGGTAACGCGATCGTCGATTTTCGGCTGCCGCTCTTCGACTGGTGCTTGCCTGGTTGTCGAGCAGCCGGCCAGAAGTGACGCCGCCAGAAATACCGCTATCGGCGTCTTCGCGCCCAGCCAACGACGATGAAAAAACTCAAACATCCCAAGAGACGACACAGATTCAAGCATAGGAAAAACACTCATAACATCCAGAAGAAAGGTTTACTCGTTTGACGACTTATTTGACGACTTATTTGACTATATACACCGTTCATGCCGTCCCTGGCAACAGCGGGACGAATCTGACCGTCTCGAAGGTTTGCTCCTTGAAGCCGCTGGAGGTGCGCTCAACCACCGTCAACCTCTGCAAATCGGGATTGCCTTCCGCAGCTACCGGCGCCACCATCCTCCCGCCGATTTCAAGATGTGCGAGCAGCGCCTCCGGCAATGCCGCCGCGCCAGCCGTCACCACGATCGCCTCGACTTGTAACGGCTCGTCCATCGCCGTACTGCCGTCGCCATGCTTGATCGCCACATTCGTCAATTTCAATTCGCGCAAATGTCGCCGCGCCTTGGCAACCAGCGCTTCAATCCTCTCGACGGTATAAACGCGATCGGCCACCAACGCCAGAACCGCCGTTTGATAGCCACTGCCGGAGCCGATTTCAAGCACACTCCGTAGCGGCTTACCCTGCCGCGCCAGCTCCGTCATCCGCGCCACCACCCAGGGTTGTGAGATGGTCTGCCCATGCCCGATCGGCAACGGCGTATTTTCGTAAGCGCGACTCGCCAAGCTTTCCTCGACAAAAATATGGCGTGGCACTGCGTTCATCGCCGCCAGTACTGTCTCGTCGCGAATACCCTCATCCCGCAGCCGCGTCACCATCCGTGCCCGCGTCCGCGCCGAAGTCATCCCGATACCGTTAAAACGGTCCCAATCCTTGTCCCTGTGCATAGCGCAATATCCGAACGCAAGTTTCCAAATTTAATGCGCAAACCACGCGGCGACGTTCTGCATTTCCGTCCGGTGCGTCAGATCGAATTGCAGTGGCGTCACCGAGACAAAATCGTTTTCGACCGCAAAAAAATCCGTTCCCTCCACTGCATCCGCCGCCAATCCTGCCGCTCCAACCCAATAGACGATACCACCGCGCGGGCTCTCCATCGGAATCATATCCTCCGCTTTATGCCGCTTGCCCAAGCGGGTGATCTGAAACCCCTTGAGCGTCTGAAACGGCACATTCGGCACATTGACGTTCAACAGCCAGGGTTGCGCTCGCGCGCGCTGATGGCGTTTCAGCAATTCCTGCGCCACCTTGGCCGCTGTCTCGAATTGCTCGTCCTCTTTGGCGCACAATGAAATCGCCACTGACGGAATGCCGAGCAGAAACCCCTCCATCGCTGCCGCTACCGTGCCCGAATAAAGCGTGTCGTCGCCCATGTTGGCGCCGTGGTTGATCCCGGAAAAAATCATGTCCGGCAATTCGTTGAGAAGGCCCGTCACTGCCAGATGTACGCAATCGGTCGGCGTACCGTTGACGTAGTAGAAACCATTGGACGCCTGCCGCACCCGCAGCGGTCGATCCAGCGTCAGCGAGTTGGATGCGCCGCTACGATCAAGCTCGGGCGCTACGACCGTTACCTCGGCCAGCGGCGCCAAGGCCGCCGCCAAATGCTCCAGGCCAGGAGCAAAATAACCGTCATCATTGGAAAGAAGAACCCGCATACCGCTTTAAAGCCCCTTGTTTTTTTGCCTCTCCGGTTTTCGCCGTTTTTTTGGCTTTTACCGCTTTCGTAACGTGTGATTATACCGCGCCCATTGCCGGAGGCTGGCCATATTTAACGTCCCCTTTTGACTATAACTCGTCAGATTTTCCGCCCCTTGCCGCCTCATTCCGACCACATTTGCGCCGCACAATCACCTCCGTTCATCCACTCTTTCGGGAGAAATCATGAAACGCTTCCCTCTGGCCGGAAAAATCGCCCTGCTGATCGTCTTGACCCTCCTGATGTTGCTGCCGATCAGCGCCATCATGGGGCTGATCTATGAGCGTACCTCGTACCGGCAATCCGTCATCCAGCAGATCGCCGACAGCGCCAGCGGCCCGCAAACCATCATTGGCCCGATTCTCGTCATCCCCTACGAAAAGACCGAGTTGAGCGAAGCCGACGATAAAGGAAAGCGCCGCTACATCATCCGCAAAGACGCCCTCTACATCCTGCCCGAAACCCTTGATGTCGCCGCCACCGCGCAAGTCGAAGCGCGCAAGCTCGGTATTTATCAGGCGCAGGTGTACGACAGCGCCGCCACCGTTCAGGGGCGCTTCAATGTGGTCGTTCCCCCCGAATGGAACAGCGAAACCATCAAACTGGGGCAGCCCTATCTGAGCGTCGGCGTGGCCGATATGCGCGGTATCCGCCGGGTGTCGCCGGTGACGCTCAACGGCAGGGAACTGCCGTTCAGGCCAGGAGCCAGAATCGAACGGTTGGAGCAGGGCGTGCACGTCGCTCTCGACAACACGGTATCGCTGAAAAGCGCGCCACAGCCATTGACGTTCCGCTTTGAACTGGACCTGCAAGGCACCAGCAGGCTGGCGGTCGTCCCGGTCGGTGAGACCTCAAACTTCTCCCTGCAAAGCAACTGGCCGCATCCAAATTTTGTTGACAGCTTCCTGCCAACTCAGCGGTCGGTTTCCGATCAGGGTTTCAGCGCGCAATGGAGCAGCACCTGGTTTGCCAACAACATGAACCAACGCTTTGTCCAGGCACTCAATAATGAAAACGCAGGGGTCTGGCGGCTGCCCGCATTCTCCGCCACCATGATCGAAACCGTCGATCAATACCAACTGAGCGAGCGCTCGATCAAATACGGCATTTTGTTCATCGGCCTGACCTTCATCGCCTTCTTTTTGTTTGAAATGCTGAAAGCGCTGCGCGTTCACCCGATGCAATATCTGCTGATCAGCGCTGCGCTGGTTTTGTTTTATCTGCTGCTTCTGGCGCTGTCTGAACACACCGGCTTCGATATCGCTTATCTCACCGCCGCCCTCGCCTGCACCGGCCTGATTACGTACTACGTCAGCCATGTGCTCGGTGGCATTCGCCGTGGCCTCGGCTTCGGCGCGCTGCTCGCGGCGCTGTACGCAACACTGTGGGGGCTTCTGCAGTCGGAGGACAACGCCCTGCTGTTGGGCAGCCTGCTGCTGCTGGCGGTTCTGGCGCTGGTGATGGTGCTGACCCGCAAACTCGACTGGTATCGCCTGGGAAGGCCCACCGACGCCTCCGGGGACGAGTAACCGGTCTGTCTTGAAAGACACAGGCTTATTGGCTTTCCTCTTCCGCGATCGGAAGAGGAAAGCCAATGCCTGACTCCTGACGTCACTCTTTCGTCCGTACGATTTTCAACACCTTGAACGCCACCGTCGTCGAATAGCCGCGCGACAGTAGAAAGCGCAGTTGACGATTGCGTTCGCGCTCATCCTGAGGCGGCGCGCCGAAGCGTTTCCGCCACAACGCCAGCGCTTCATCCATTTCATCGGTTGTTTCAAGCGTGGACAGCGCAGCTTCTGCCGTATCGCGATCTACCCCTCGTTCCTTCAACGTATGCGCGATCGCGCGCTTGGCGTAACGCCCCTGCTTCTGCCGCACCAGCGATTCCGCGTAACGCGCGTCGGAGAGAAAGCCCAGCGCCGTCACCTCATCAAGCACCGACTCAATCTCGTCAGCCGCCACGCCGCGCCGCGATAAGCGTTGCACCAACTCCGCGCGGCCATAATCACGCCGCGCCAACATGCTGATCACGGTGGCCTTAAGGCTGGGCGGCTCTATTTTCTTGGGAGCGCCTTCGGTTTCGTGGGTCATTGCAATATCTCGGTGAATGTGTTTTCTGCGCGGTTCGCCATAACATCCGCGCCCGTCGTCCACCCAACAATAGCACGGTGATAGAATAACAGAATCTCCACGACTTGCCGCCCCATGAAAACTCCGAAACCCTCAGATGCCCTGGTTCGTTTCGGCGTCGCGATGCCGGAAACGCTGCTTGAACAATTCGACGCCTGGAGTCAACGCTCGGGACTTCCCAACCGTTCGGAAGCGCTGCGCCATCTGGTTCGCGATTTCGTCTCGCGTCGCCACTGGGAAGAAGGCCAGGGGTTTGTCCACGGCACAATCACCTTGATGTACGATCATCATTCGCACGACCTCTCCGGCGCGTTGACATCGTTGCAGCACGATTTCGGCGATGTGATCGTCTGCACTACGCACGTCCACGTCACCCACGAGACCTGCCTCGAATGCCTGGTGCTGCGCGGCAAAGCACAGCGCCTCAAAAAACTGGAAGAAGCGCTTGCCCGAATTAAAGGGCTGCAAAATGTTGGAACGGTGATTTCAACGCCTGCCTGAGCGCGTTCATCCGACAAAAAAGAGGCGCCCCCTGCGCCTCAAAATCGGACATCGGAGAGCCGACTCAGCGTCTGTTCTCCGATACGTAATACCCTATCAATTCGGATGCTCCGCGTTCAGCACCAACGCAACCGCGTTGACCGCCGCCGCGATGCGCCCGACTTCCTTGAGCTCAGCGTCCGACGCTCCGGTTTTTTTCAGCGCAATCACATGCGAAGAAACACAATAACGGCATTTCCCAACCAGGCTGGCCGACAACGCCCACATCTCGAACTGACGTTGCGTCACGCCGCCATGTGTTGCATAGGCATTCATTCGCAAACCAGGCTGCTGTTTTTTGATACCCTCATCGTCGGCCATGTCGATGTAGGAATACCAGACGTTGTTCATCCCCATCAACGATGCCGCCGTCAGCGCACCATGAGCCTCGGCTTCCGGCATTGCGCCGCGCAGCATCGTCACCAATTCACGGCTTTTTGCAGAAAACGCCGCCGCCAGAGCGCAACCCAACGCCTCGTCGCGCGGCAGCGGCGAACGCTCAAGCACCGAATCCAGATTCAGGCGAATATCTTTGGCGTAATCGGGAATACGTTCCTTTAATGCAGCAAGAAATTCCATAGTGTTCCTTTCTCAAAAAAAGACGCCTCCCATTCGCTCCGAAATCAAAGGAGCGGCCAAAACATTGAGGGCGCCGTCTCGGCGCCCTCCCTTGTTCTTACAGCGTCGCGCCGCCGACAGCGCGATTGCACGGACAAAGTTCACCCGTCTGCAAGCCATCGAGAATCCGCAGCGTTTCCTGCGGACTGCGTCCCACGCCGAGGCTGTTAACCGTCACATGCTGGATCGTATTTTCGGGATCGACGATGAAAGTCGCGCGCAGCGGCACGCCGGCCTTCTTGTCACGGATACCCAACTGATCAATCAGCGCGCCGGTTACGTCGGCAAACTGCCAATGATTCAACTGGCTCAAATCCTTATGCTCGCGCCGCCAGGCCAGCTTGACGAACTCATTGTCGGAGTTGCCTCCCATCAGCACCGCGTCACGATCAGCGAAATCCTTTACCAGCTTGTTGAACTCGACAATCTCGGTCGGGCATACAAACGTAAAGTCCTTCGGGTAAAAATAAATAATCTTCCATTTGCCCGGAAAAGATTTTTCGTTGATCTTCTCGAAAGCCGATTGCCCCTTTTCTTCCGGGAGGTTGAACCCGGGCTTTACACCCGCCACTTCAAATGCTTCAATTTTTTCGCCTACTGTCTTCATGGTTGCGTCCTATCGGTCAATTAAGTCAAAACGAAAAGAAAAACGGAAACCCGTTTATGTCTGGTAATCATAAATCAGCTCTTCTCCGCTGACAAATTGATTGATTTGGTCGAAATGATAATTTATTTCTATCAACAGGCTGTTGTCTTAGCCAGTACGGACGCGGTAAGACAGCGCAGCAGCATAACCTGTCCCATGCTCCCTGGATCAGAAGTCTTCACGCGCCAGCAAAAAGACCGACTCTTCCGACGAGCCGGTATCGAGCCAGACGAAAGGCAAATCCGGATAAGCCGCTTCGACAAGGGCGCGATTGTGGCCGATTTCGACAACGACGATGCCGTGCGGCCGCAACAAACGGTGAGCGTTTTTCAGAATGTGATGAACAGCGTCAAGCCCGTCGGCACCGCCGGCCAGCGCCAACTCTGGTTCATGGCGGTATTCGCGCGGCAAGTTTTGCATCGCATTGTCGGTCACATAGGGCGGGTTGCTGATGATCAGGTCGTAACATTTTCCGCCCGGCAAGTTGTCGGTATAGTCGGACTGAATCAAAGTAATGCGATCGGAAAGGTGGTAGTCGTCGATATTGCGCTGCGCGACGGCAAGCGCTTGCGGCGAAATATCAACAGCGTCGATTTCAGCGCCGGGATACGCTTCGGCCAGCAGGATCGCGAGGCAGCCGGAACCGGTGCACAAATCAAGCGCGTTTTTAACGTTGTGCCGATCAGGAAAATACGGCGATAGCCCATCGGGCATCAATTCAGCGATGAAGGAGCGCGGGACGATGACGCGCTCGTCGATATAAAAACGAAAATCGCCGAGCCAGGCTTCCTGCGTAAGGTAAGCAGCGGGAATGCGTTCTTCGACGCGCCGATCAAGGATTTCGCGAAGCCGACTTTTTTCGGGTTGCGTCAATCGGGCGTCGAGAAAAGCATCGAGTTGCTCAAGCGGCAAGGCCAGCGTATGGGCGATCAAATAAGCGGCTTCGTCAAAAGCTTTGTCGCTGCCGTGTCCAAAGTACAATTGCGCCTGGTTGAACCGGCTCACCGCCCAGCGCAGCCAATCGCGTAAAGTCAAAAGTTCTTCAAGAGAGTCCATCGGTATGATTCGTCAGGTCCATGGTTTGTCGGCAAGATCAAACAGGCGTTTACCCTCGTGGGCGCAAACGCCGATTCAAAGGATACAATAATAACCGCTTGACGCCATAGGGCAAGCCGGAATACCGGCAAGTCGCGCAGAACGCAAAAAATACATTGAGGACGGCAGAAAGAATAGCGAGGACGTCGATGATTCGTGAAGTTGTCAGAATGGGAGATGTGCGCCTGCAACGAGCGGCGCAGCCCGTTGACCCGGCGATGTTCAACACGCCAGAGCTTGATGCGCTGTTGCAGGATATGCGCGAGACGATGCGCGTCGAAGGCGGCATCGGCATCGCCGCGCCGCAAATCGGCGTGCCGCTGCGGGTGGTCGTTCTTGGAATGGAACAGAACGAGCGTTACCCGGAAGCGCCGCCGGTTCCCTATACGGAACTGATCAATCCGGTATGGACGCCGCTCGGCGAGACGATGGAGGAAGCCTGGGAAGGCTGCTTGTCGTTGCCAGGCCTGCGCGGCGTCGTGCCGCGTTATGTGCGATTGCGCTATGAAGGTTTCGATGCGCGGGGGCGCCATGTCGCCTGTGATGTCGAAGGATTTCATGCGCGGGTGGTGCAGCACGAGTGCGATCACCTCGACGGCGTGCTGTTCCCGATGCGGATGCGCGACATGTCTCGGTTTGGATTTGCGGACGTGTTGTTTCCGGAAATCAGCGCCTGAACCCAAGCCGGGAAAACGAAAAAGCCCGTGTTTTCACGGGCTTAAAGAATCGCTTCAGGACATCAGAATGGTGGACCGAAGGAGGATCGAACTCCCGACCTCCGCATTGCGAACGCGGCGCTCTCCCAGCTGAGCTATCGGCCCATGAGGTTCGAGATATTACCGAATTTCCGGCGTTCCGACAATCGCTTCGCGAGGCTTGGAAGGTCAAACCGGGTGATTCACCAGCCGTCAACTGCTACACTTGCGTCATTTCGAGCACTTAAAAGGAGGACTGGTGATGACGGCTGACACAGGCAAGAAAGCGTTTCATTCCGCCCAAGCGCCGGCGGCGCTGGGGCCGTATTCGCAGGCAGTCGCGGCGGGGCAGACGGTGTATTTGTCCGGGCAATTGGGACTTGATCCGGCCAGCGGCGTGCTGGCAGCAGGGATTGAAGCGCAGACGCATCAGGTGTTTCGCAATTTGCAGGCGGTGGCGCGGGCGGCAGGCGGCGATCTGAACGGTATCGTGAAGCTGACGATTCTGCTGGCCGATCTCAATGATTTCGCATCGGTGAACGAAATCATGGCGTCGTATTTCACGCCGCCGTATCCGGCGCGGGCAACGTATCAGGTGGCGGCATTGCCAAAGGCGGCGGCGCTGGAAGTCGAGGCGGTGTTGTTTTTGGGGTAGACCGCTAGTGGTTCCGGTTCCATCGCACACATTTCACCCTCTCCCCCACCCCTCTCCCGCAAGGAAAGAGGGGCGCCGTCTTACGGCTTGATCTCTCTGCAATGTCTTCCAGGGATACCCCCTCGCCCACCTCCGGCGGCCACCCACCCCAATCGAAGCCGCTTCGGGGACAGGTTCTTGCAAAAGGGGGCAAATCCACCGAGAGTAAAGACAAACCCTCTTCCCTGGCAATGCGGCTGGCGCGCCTGGGCATTGCGCGCGAGGCGGATTTGGCGCTGCATCTGCCACTGCGCTATGAGGATTACACGAGCCGAGTCCCGCTGGCGCAATTACGCGCCGGAATGTCGGTATGCGCCGAAGGTGTAGTAACGGCAAATGAAATGCGCTACCGCCCGCGACGGCAATGGGTTTGCATGATTGAAAGCGACGATGAGAACAGCGTCGCTGCATTGGTGTTGCGTTTCTTCACGTTTTATCCGAATCAACAGAAAGCGATGGTGATCGGCGCGCGGGTGCGCGTGTTCGGCGAAGTGCGTGAGGGTCATTTCGGCTTGGAGATGGTGCATCCGAAGTTCATCGTGCTGGGCGCGAAGGCCGGTCACGAGGCGCCGCTATCGAACCGTTTGACACCGATTTATCCGACGACAGCTGGTTTATCGCAAGAAGTATTGACGAAACAGATTGCGAGGGTCTTGCAGTGGGGAGCGATATTGCACGACGATTTGCCGGAAGCTGTGCGTCAACAGGAAGGCTTATGGAACTGGCCGCAGGCGTTGCGTTTTCTGCACGCGCCACCGCCGGGTTTGTCAGCAGAAGAACAGGCAACGCTGTCGGCGCATACGCATCCAGCTTGGCAACGCATCAAGTTCGACGAACTTTTAGCGCAGCAGCTTTCTTTGAAGCGGCACAAAGCAGCGCGCGCCAGCCGCCACGCTGAGGCGTTAACGCCTCGCGGAAATCTGACGGATGCTTTGTTGCAGCGTCTGCCGTTCACATTAACGGAAGCGCAGCAGCGCGCATGGAAAGAAATCGGCGACGATCTTGCGCGCGCTGTACCGATGCACCGGCTGTTGCAGGGCGATGTCGGCTCCGGTAAAACGGTGATTGCAGCTCTGGCGGCGCTACGAACCGTAGAGAACGGTCGGCAGGTGGCGTTGATGGCGCCGACGGAAATTCTCGCCGAGCAGCATTACCACAAATTGTCGGCATGGCTGACTGGTTTGCCGCTGCGTTTGCTGTGGTTATCGGGATCGTTGACGACGACGCAACATAAAAAGGCACTGGCGGGTTTGTCCGGCGGCGAACCGGCGTTGGTGATCGGCACGCACGCGCTTTTCCAAAAAGAGGTGACGATGCCGAATCTGGCGCTGGCGATTGTCGATGAGCAACATCGCTTTGGCGTCGCGCAGCGGTTGGCGCTACGCGACAAAGGCACCGGCGCTGAAGACGTGCATCAACTGATGATGAGCGCAACACCGATCCCGCGCACGCTGGCGATGAGCTTTTACGCTGATCTCGATGTGTCGGTGATCGATACCTTGCCGCCGGGGCGCACGCCAGTGGCGACGCGATTGGTCAACCAGGCGCGCCGCGCCGAGATCGTCGCGCATGTTGGCAAGCGTTGTGTCGATGGCGCACAGGCGTATTGGGTGTGCCCGTTGATTGAAGAATCGGAAAAGCTCAGTTTGCAGGCAGCGCAAACTTTGTGCGAAGAACTGGTTGCCGCATTCGACGGTAACAGCGAAACGGAGAGCGGCGCGCCGTTGCCAAAGCTCAACGTCGGCTTGTTGCATGGTCGGATGAAGCCGGCGAACAAAACGGCAACGATGGAAGCGTTCGTACGCGGCGACATTCATGTCCTGGTGGCGACGACGGTGATCGAGGTTGGCGTCGATGTTCCGAACGCTTCGATTATGGTGATCGAACACGCTGAGCGTTTCGGCCTGGCGCAGTTGCACCAGTTGCGCGGGCGGGTTGGACGCGGCTCACGACAAAGCCAGTGCATCCTGTTGTTTGAAACGCCGCTCGGCGCAATCGCCAAAGAACGACTCAAAGTGATTTTTGAAAACAGCGACGGTTTTGAAATCGCCCGCCAGGACTTGCGTATTCGCGGGCCGGGCGAATTGCTGGGAGCGCGGCAATCAGGAGTGCCGCTGCTGCGCTTCGCTGATCCCGAACGCGATGAAGCACTGCTCGAACGCGCCAGCGCTGTTGCCGACTGCTTGTTGAAAATGGAGGAAGGTGAAGCCGCTGCTGTTAAGTTGATTGAGCGCTGGCTCGGCGACAAAGCGGAGTTTTTCAAGGCGTGACGCCAATACGGTTTTTCCTGCCCCTATCCTTCTTTTTGAGCCTAAAAACGCCTGTAAGCGTACTGAAAGCTGCATGGCAGCGTGTTTTAGGCATTTTTTACCATTCCTCTATTCGACAAGCGCGTCCAAAGTTGAAAGGCTCTTACGTTCTCGTGCAGCAGCAACCCGGAATCGCCGGCTGGAGCAACCCTCTTTAATGACAAAAGAATATATCATTACAATTCGTTTCACTTTATGCTGATTTTTTATTGAATTGGCAAGAAGCCTGTGTTATCTTTTCATAACCCCTTTTCAATTTTTTTGAAAATACGGGTATGCCCCGCAACGACTTCCTCCCTAGTTCGTTTGCGGGGCTTCTTTATGCGCGTGCGGTTTTTCTCTCTTCCCTATTCCTCTATAAAGCTCCGGATTCCCGCTTTCGCAGGAACGACCGCGCGAAGCATAAAGCGCATCAAAAGTACTTTCAGTCGCAAAGAACGCATGCCGCACAAAGAAAAAACCGGGCGCTATCACAGTTATTTCTTGGCCAAAGCAAATGAGCAAACGACATGGCCCCCGATCTTTTTGGGTGATGTCTGCCCGCTTAACGTTCTTTCCGCTCTATGCGCTTCATTCGTTTTTCTGCTTAATTCTGGCTTATGCGCCCGCTTGAAATCCAAAGGCGTCGCAAAAACAGAAGTATCAACTCTTTCCGAAAACTTCATTCAACTGCTGGCCAACACGAATGAACGTAGTGCGTTTGGAAAATTCGCGCAGTCTGCGGGCGCCGACGTAAGTACACGCCGAGCGCACGCCGCCGAGAATTTCCTGGGCAGTGCCCTCCACCGGCCCGCGATAAGGCGCCAACACTTCCTTGCCTTCGGCAGCGCGGTAAGACGCAACGCCGCCGGCGTATTTGTCCATTGCGGTTTTGCTGCTCATTCCGTAGAACCTCATATATTTTTGTTCATCACGGACAATCGTTTCACCGCCGCATTCATCGTGCCCGGCGAACATGCCTCCCAACATCACGAAATCGGCGCCGCCGCCAAACGCTTTGGCGATGTCGCCGACCGTCGTACAGCCACCATCGGCGCAGATATGTCCTTCGAGGCCATGCGCAGCGTCAGCGCATTCGATGATGGCTGACAGCTGCGGATAACCAACGCCGGTCATTTTCCGCGTCGTACAAACCGACCCCGGCCCGATGCCGACCTTAACGATGTCAGCGCCGGCCAGAATGAGCTCTTCAGTCATCTCGCCGGTGACGACGTTACCGGCCATCAACACGATGTCCGGATAAGCTTTGCGGATTTTTTGCACAAAAGCGACAAATTTTTCGGTATAACCGTTGGCGGCATCAATGCATACGTAACGGATCACCGACGGCGGCTTCAGTTGTTGCATGACCTGATGAAGTTTGCTTTCGTCCTGCTCGCTGATCCCCAGCGAATAGAAAACGACGCCGCTCGCCGATAAGGCGCGGAAGAATCCGATGTATTGCGCGAGGTTATAGTGCTTGTGCAGCGCCGTCGCCATATGGTGTTTGGTCAACGCCCCGGCCATCTCGAAAGTGCCAACTGTATCCATATTGGCGGCAATGATCGGGACGCCGCGATATGAATGTTTGCTGTGACGAAATGAAAACTCCCGTGAAATATCAACTTCCGCGCGAGTGTTCAGCGTCGAGCGCTTGGGACGAATCAGAACATCCTTGAAGTCAAGTTTGATTTCGGTTTCGATGCGCATGTCAGACCTCCGGGATCAAGGTTCAGCGGGTTGGAAGGAAATATCAGCAACGACAATTTCAGCGTAACTGGGAAAGCGCAGCGGCGGGCCCCAGGTGCCGAGGCCGCAGGTGACGATCAGCGAATAATCTCCCTGCGTCAGCAGCCCCCACGAATCTTTAAAAAGAGCTTTAACGATGATGTTAAGAGGGAAAAACTGGCCGCCGTGCGTATGGCCGGAAAATTGCAAGTCGATTTTTTGCGCAACAGCTTCGTCGATTTCGTGCGGCTGGTGGTCGAGCAGAATCCATGGCATCGCCGGATCAGCGCGCGCCGCCAGCACAGCGAGCGGCGCCCGCTCATCGACGATATCCGACGACACGCCCGGTGGCAATGTGCGGGAACCGCGAGCGCGATCATCGCGGCCAATCAGAGTGATGCCCGGCTCTTCGAGATAAAGGACTTCGTCGCGCAAGACGTGCATATTGGAGCGGGTATAAGCATCGATATTACGTTTCGGCGATTCACCGTAGTAGTCGTGGTTGCTCATGATGGTATAGACACCGTAACGGCTTTTGAGTTCCCCCAGAAGGCGCGGCATTTCCTGCTCGAAATACGGCTTGACCGAGCTGTCGATGGTGTCGCCGGTGATGAAGATCATATCCGGTTGCAGGCGGTTGACGCGCGCGACCGCCTCCTGCATCAACGCTATGGAACTGTAGCGGCTAATGTGCAAATCGGAAAGCTGAACGATGCGTAATTGTGTCGCCCCGTTTTTCAACGGTTTATGAACGGTCAGCGAAAAATGTGTTTCGCGCGGCGTGTGTGCGCGATAAAAACCAACAACCGTCAACAGGATGATAATCCCAAGCATCAGGAAGCCGAGGTGATGCGGGTGCTGGCGAACATACGCGTACATGGCCTGCAAAAAAGGCAAACGGCGGATGATCAGACCGAACATATCGGCGATAAACACCGTCGCCAATCCCATCACCAGCGCGCCGTACAGAACGGCGGAGGCCAGAAGCAACCACGGTGGCAACTCCACGCCGAGTCGGCGGCTGAAAAAATGAACGAGCGGAAAGCTCATCACGATCACCGCGACAAGCGGCCAGAACACATACCAGAGCATCAGCCGTGACGGCAACACGCCGCCGAAGGCCCAGCGAAAGCGCCAGCCCAGATAAGCGCCCAGAACAGCCTGAGCGGCGAGCAGGATGAGAAAAAAATAGTTCATGAAAAGAAGCTTATGGCAATCGGTTCCAGCCGGAAGGATATGGATTGTACGTTAATGAAAAAAATCTTCTACGGAACTCAAGCATGGCAGAACTTATATCCTCCTGAAACATCCGTTGACCGCTTGTAAGCATATAGAAAATCGCATGGTAGCGTGCTTTAGCCCCTTTTTTTACCCTGCCCCTATTGGGCGGGCGCGCTTCGTACTCGCCTGCACAACCGAAGTTTTCAGGATCATAACGGCTGATTACAATGGTATGGTTTTTTAATAAAAGCGCCGGATTGCCGTCTTTCAGGTTTATCATAGTACCTTTACATGCTTTTGATGGCGACCCAGGAGATTTTGTATGTATTTTTGTACGCATTTCAAAGCAAGGACGAGAACAGCACGCGCTTTCCGCTGGCTTGCCCTCATGGTTTTTGCCACAGGGTTTGCAGCAGGGTCTGGCGCAATGGCGCAGGCCGCGGGGCAAACGAAGTTGAGCGCCGAAGACGCCGAGCTGGTCAAAAAAGCAACAGCGGATGTCGCAATGCCGACACATCTGGCGGGCATCCATGTCAACAAGTTGAAGCTCGATTGCAAGGCGTGTCACCGCGATAACCCGGTACCCGACGATACAGCAAGCAAGGTCAACGCTAGTTGCATAACTTGCCACGGTGGCTACGACAAGATGGCGGAGGTCAGCAAGAAAAAGGGCAAGAACCCGGACATCAATGCTCATGGCTCGCACCTCGGTCCGGAAATCGGCTGTACGACCTGCCATCAGGGGCATAAGGAATCGAAAACGTATTGCCTGTATTGCCATACCAATTTCGACCTGCCGATTCCCGGCGGCACTGCCAAAAAATAAGTAGTGAGGAGAAAATGATGGATCGACGTCATGTACTGAAAATAGGCGCAGCAACCGCGCTTCTGACGGGCAGCCCAGCAGTGTTGGCCAAGCGCTCGGATGAAAGCGCCGATGTCGTGGTGGTCGGCTCAGGCGGCGCCGGATTGACCGCGGCGATTACCGCTTTTGATTTGGGCGTGAAAGTCATCGTGCTGGAGAAGATGCCGATCACCGGCGGCAATACCCAATTGTCCGCCGGCGGTATGAATGCTGCAGAGACGGTGATTCAGAAGAAAAAAGGCGTCGAAGACAGTTGGAAAACCATGTACGACGACACGATGAAAGGCGGCAAGAACATCAACAACCCGCAACTGGTCGAAATCCTCGCCAAAAACTCGGCCGGCTCGATCGACTTTCTGTTGTCGCTCGGCGCCGATGTGACCGACCTCGGACGAATGGCAGGCGCCAGCGTTAATCGCACCCACCGCCCAACCGGCGGTGAAGCCGTCGGCCATAATCTCGTCCACACTTTGCGACAGAACGCAATCAAACGCGGCTTGGACGTGCGCACAGGCGCGCGGGTGCTGAAAATTTTGAGCGATAAACAAGGAAAAGTCGCCGGTGTCGAGGCCGAAGACCGCAACGGCCGAAAATACAAGATCAACGCGCCAGTCGTTATCCTGGCATGCGGCGGTTTTTCCGCAAATCTTGAACGCGTCACCAAATACCGTCCCGAATACGCCGGTTTTTCCAGCACCAACCAACCGGGCGCAACAGGCGATGGCCTTGATCTGGCGGCGGCGCTGGGCGCCAAGTTGATTGATATGGAACAGATTCAAATCCATCCGACGCAAGCCGCCGGCAGCAAGATACTGATTACCGAAGCAGTACGCGGTAATGGTGCAATCATGGTCAACCGCGAAGGCAAGCGCTTCGTTGATGAATTGACGACGCGCGATGCGGCGTCTGCGGCCGTGTTGAAACAAACCGGCAAGAGCGCTTTTCTGCTTTTCGACCAAGATATTCGCAAGAGCTTGAAGCAGATTGAAGGGTATTACCATCTTGAACTGGTCAAAGAAGGCGAAACGCCGCAGGAGTTGGCCAAAGCATGCGGGATTACCGACGGCGGCGCGCTGGCGGCGACGATCAAAAAATACAACGACTACCAGGCCGCCAAAAAAGACGAGGAGTTCGGCCGCGCCGATATGCCGCGCCCGATTAAAACCGCCAAGTTCGCAGCGATTGAAATTCGCCCAGGAATTCACTACACGATGGGCGGCGTCAAAATCGATACGAAAACGCGAGCACTTCGCGCGAAAGACGAACAGCCGATTCCGGGTTTGTACGGCGCTGGCGAAGTCACCGGCGGTGTTCACGGCGCCAATCGGTTAGGCGGCAATTCCATTTCGGAGACCATTACCTTTGGCCGTATCGCCGGCGCCGAAGCCGCCGCTTATGCCAAAGCAGCGAGAAAGAAAGTCTGATTCCTGCCCGGGAAATGAGCTACAAAAAAGGCTGCGCCATAAACGCAGCTTTTTTTACCCGTGCCGGGGCTTTCTTGATGTTCCGACCTCGCCCTATTCATCGTGGATGTAGCAGGATAAGAGCTTACTCTTTCCCCCGCTTGCGGGAAGTTGGGAATAGGCGCTAACGGGAAAGGTGAATAGATTGGGAGCTCGCGCCCCTTCTTTCGCCTATGCGAACGACACAACGCCATGATACGTCACCTCTTCCTCAAGCGAGAGAAGCTCAATCGTTGACGGGAACGGCGATACAATATCTTTTTTCATAAGGGTATCTCATGACTGAATCAGCGCCGCTTTCTCCCATTGAAATCGAAACGCAGCCGAATCCCGACGCTGCGGTCATCTGGATGCACGGCTTGGGCGACAGCGGTTACGGTTGGTCTTCGGAAGTGTACGCGCTGGAGTTACCGCGGACGGCGCGTATCCGTTTTCTGTTTCCGAATGCGCCGATGATGCCGATAACGATCAATCAGGGATACCGGATGCGCGCCTGGTACGATGTTGTCGGCAGCGATTTGAGATCGCGCGTTGACATCGACGGAATGCGAGCTTCGCAGAAAAGCATCGAAGCGTTGCTACAACATGAGTACCGCCGCGGAATTGCGCCGTCGCGGACAGTGCTGGCAGGGTTTTCGCAGGGCGGCGCACTGGCGTTGTTCGCGGGCTTGCGGCATCCGGAGCGACTGGCGGGCATTGTGGCGTTGTCAACGTATCTGATTGGTGTTGAAACGCTGGCGCAGGAAGCAAGCGCCGCCAACCAGCAAACGCCGATTTTTATGGCGCACGGCACGATTGACCCGGTGGTATTGCCACAGTGGGGAGAGACGTCGCGCGAGGCGTTGCGCGAGCGCCATTATGAAGTCGAGTGGCGGACGTACCCGATGCCGCATTCGGCGACGGAACAGGAATTGCGGGATGTCGGCGCGTTTCTGGCGCGCGTGCTGCCTGCGCTGAAGTAACCTGTTTCGAGATCGAATAAAACATGTCGCTCGCCGCTGTATTACGTTCACAGGATTTCCGTGTTACCGGGACGGTCGGCCTGGCGCACGGCGCTTCTCATTTTTTCCAACTGGCAATTCCGCCGCTTTTTCCACTGCTGCGCGGAGATTTCAATGTTTCGTGGACCGCGCTGGGTTTCATGATGACCCTGTTTTATATCGCCAGCGGCGCCACTCAATTTTTTTCCGGCATGCTGGTTGATCGCTTCGGCGCTCGACCGATACTAATCGGTGGCCTGTTTCTGCTGGCGGGAGGAACTCTGGCCTGCGCGCTGGCGCCAAACATCGTCGTGTTTTATGCGCTGGCGGTATTGATCGGCGTCGGCAACGGCACACTCCACCCCTGCGATTTCGCCGTAATGAACGCCAACATCCATGAACGTCATCTGGGCTACGCCTACGCTGTCCACGGCGTCGGCGGTAATATCGGCTGGGCGTTGGCGCCGGTCACGAGTTATGCATTGTCGGCACATTTCGGTTGGCGCGGCGCATTGCTGATCATGGGAATCGCCGGTTTGCTGGTACTGGCGCTGGTCGTTTCGCAGCGCCGTTTGCTGAATTCAGAAAGAACACAGACCGTCACTATCGGGGAAAAAACATTGAAGCCAGCAGCGAGTTGGTGGCAGTGGGCAACGATTATGTGTTTTCTTTTCTTCGTGTTGCAATCGTTCTCCAGCAGCGGTATTTCCTCATTCACGCCGTCGATCCTGCATGAAGGTTTTTCGTTAACGCTGGCGCTGTCAACGTCAGCGGTGACGACGTATCTGTCAGCCTCCATGTTCGGTACCCTGACCGGCGGCCTGGTGGCGACGCGCACATCGCGACATGTCCATGTCGCCGCAGGCGGATTGGTGATTGCAGCATTGTCGGCGATTCTGGTTTTTCTCATCACAGGTTCGCCACTAACGTTGCTGGTATGCTTTGCCGTAATGGGGTTTTCAATAGGTATCACCGGACCGTCGCGCGACATGATTGTGCGCAGCGTCACCCCCAAAGGAATGGCCGGGCGCGTTTATGGTTTTGTCTATACGGGAATGGATGTAGGCTCGATGCTGGCGCCACTCCTGCTCGGCGCGCTGCTCGATCACAATCTGGGAAAAGGCGCTTATGCGGTCATCGCCGCAGCGCTGGCGCTGGCGATTCTGACGGTGGTGAAAGTACACCGCCCAACATCGGAGTAATATCAAAAAAGGCGCACCCCGGTTTATGCTGTGGCGCACCAGGAGTAACACTTCATGAAGAAGGAGAGCAATGATGATTGATCTTTATTACTGGCCGACGCCGAACGGTCACAAGATTACGATTTTTCTTGAGGAGGCGGGATTGGCGTACCGCGTCAAGCCGATCGATATTCACAAAGACGCGCAGTTTGATCCGGCATTTCTCAAAATCGCGCCGAACAATAAAATTCCGGCAATCGTCGATCATGCGCCTGCTGATAACGGCGGGCCGGTCACGCTATTCGAGTCGGGAGCGATCCTGCTGTATCTGGCGGATAAAACGAAGCGCTTCATCCCGCAGGATTTGCGTGGCCGCAACGCCTGCATTCAATGGCTTTTCTGGCAGATGGCCGGGCTAGGCCCGATGCTCGGTCAAAACCACCATTTTCGTCATTACGCACCGGAGAAAGTGCCCTACGGTATTGAACGCTATACGAAGGAAACAACACGCCTTTACGGCGTGCTCGACCGGCAGTTGCAAGAGCGCGATTACATCGTTGGCGATTACACGATTGCAGACATGGCGTGTTATCCGTGGATCGCACCCGAACGACAAGGGCAAAACATCGGCGATTTCCCGAATCTCGCACGCTGGAAAGAACGAATCGCCGCGCGCGAAGCGGTGGCGCGGGCGTATCGGGCAGCGGAGACGATGCCATAAGTCCGCCGTTGAGTCGTTGACGAATGAACCGCGAAGAACGCAAAGAGTACAGAATTCTCACGCGAAGGCGCAAAGAAAAACAAACGCCGTTCTGCAACGCGCCGCTACGCGCAGAATGACACATTCTTTACCGCGCCTCCGCTTGAGATGCAAACGCCGCCATTGCGAGCGCAGCGAAGCAATTTAGAAAAGGTGTGCAACGAAAAAACATGGGATTGCTTCGTCACTTTTGTTCCTCGCAATGAAGTCTTTCTGGTAGCTGATCCCTGGGTAACCCCATCCCCCTTTTAGAAGAGCGCTTTTCTTCTTCACGGCTTCGCGCCTTCGCGTGAGGCCAAGACGTCGCGGTTTCCCGCCACGCTTCGCTCGTGGCTAAAAGACTGCTCACCCGCGACCTACGACGAAGTTCTGACCTCTGTCTCCGGATGGCGCTTTGTTTCGCCGCAAGTGTTGTATTTCTGGCGGTCGATACCAGGGTTTCAATATCCGGACCTCATTAACCACACCGATCGTCAGGTTATCTGACCTATAATCGCCCCTCACTTTCAATACTCGCGCGGAAGAAGTCATGAAAAGGATCAAGTGGATTTATGGAGTTTTGTTTACCGCGCTGACAGTATTGTGGCTGTTTGCTGAACAGCCCTGGGCGCAAGGCTATGATAATTTTTTCCAGCTCCGTCACATCGTCATTCATTACACGGGGTTTCTCGCCATCGGGGCGATGAGCGCCACGATGATGCTGGCGATCCGGCCGGCGAGGCTAGAGCCCTGGCTCGGTGGACTGGACAAGACGTATCGGCTGCACAAATGGCTGGGCGTGACTGCGGCAGCAGTGGGGGCGGTGCACTGGTTGTGGGCGGCAGTCGTGAGGTGGGTAGTGGAATGGGGATGGCTGAAGCACCCGCAAAGTGCTTCCGGGCTGGAACTCGAGCCGTCGATACAGGAGTTTTTTCAGGAATTTCGGCCAATAGCTGTACTGGTGGTCGAGTGGACGTTTTACGCTGTGGTTGTGCTGGTCGTACTGGCCGTGATCAAACGGCTCCCGTACCGGTATTTCTTTAAAACGCACCGCTTCATCGCCGTTGCTTACCTGGTGTTCGTGTTTCATTCGATATTTCTGATCAAGTTTTCTTTCTGGACATCTTTCTCTCCGATAGCCATGTTTTCTTTGCTGCTGATGGTTGGAGGGACGGTCGCTGCGATATTGAGCTTGACGCGCCGGATCGGCCACCACCGCCGGGCGCTCGGCAAGGTGGAAGCGCTGGAGTATCTTGGCGACGGCTCGCTACGGGTCAATATCCGGTTGCCCCGCGACCACTGGGATGGCCATAACGCCGGACAATTCGCGTTCGTGCGGTTCTACGACGGCAACGACAAGGAGGCGCACCCATTCACGATTTCTTCGGCCTGGAAAAACGACGGAGAGCTACGCTTTTATGTGAAGAACCTCGGCGACTATACCGGCCACCTGCCGAGGACGCTGAAAGAGGGTGATCGTGCCGCCGTCGAAGGGCCTTACGGTTGTTTCAAGTTCGAGAGCGACAGCCCCCGGCAGATCTGGGTGGCGGGCGGCATCGGCATTACGCCGTTTCTGGCACGGCTGGAGGAACTGGCCCACCGCGGTTCGAGGAACAATGCAATCGATCTGTTTTTCTGTGTCAGAAACCCTGATGAGGCCTTCGTCAAAAACCTGGAACAGCTTGCCGGGGAAACTGGCGTGAAACTGTGGGTGGTTGTCGATGGTCGCGACCCGCTGCTGAATGCCGACCGGATTTGCGCCGAAGTACCGGAATGGCGGAACGCTTCTGTGTGGTTCTGCGGCCCGGCCAGGTTTGGCCATGTGCTGCGGGAAGGATTGCGGGCATGCGGCTTCGACACCCGGCATTTCCACCGGGAATTGTTCGAGATGCGCTGATGGGTGGGGGCGCTGAATCGCCATCGGCGATTCAGCGCGTTCGAAATTTTGTCGTATTTACAAATGAGATGGGGATTCATCGTGGGCAATTGCGTCCGAATACGCATCCAGAACATTGCCGAAACCGTCTTCGTCGAGCTCCGGCAGTTGCTCACGAACGTCTTCCGGGCGAATAGCGGCATCGGGTTGTCGCGGTTTCAATTCGCCGAAATCGAACCACTGCCGATCCATCAGGTGCGAAGGCACGATATGGGTCATCGCGCCGAAGATCGAGTCGAGCCGACCGGGGAATTTCTTCTCCCATTCGCGCAACATCAATGAAACCTGTTTTCGTTGCAGATGTTGCTGTGAACCGCACAGGTTGCAGGGAATGATCGGAAATTGTTTCAGATCGGCAAAGCGAATCAAATCGCGTTCGCGCACATACGCCAATGGGCGGATCACGATGTGTTTGTGATCGTCCGAGCGCAGCTTGGGCGGCATGGTTTTAACGCGAGCAGCAAAAAAGAGGTTCAGGAAAAATGTCGCCAACAGATCGTCGCGGTGATGGCCGAGCGCGATTTTGGTCGCGCCCAGTTCGTCGGCGACACGGTAAAGCACGCCGCGCCGCAACCGCGAACAAAGCGAACACATCGTGCCGCCTTCGGGAATCACCCGCTTGACGACGCTGTAGGTATCCTGCTCAACGATCCGGTAAGGTACACCGCGTTCTTCAAAGTAACGCGGCAAAATATCGGCCGGAAAACCGGGCTGTTTCTGGTCGAGGTTGACAGCGATCACTTCAAACGGTATCGGCGCGCGCGCTTTCAGCGACAACAAAATATCGAGCAGCGCATGACTGTCCTTGCCACCGGACAGGCAAACCATCACCCGGTCGCCAGCTTCGATCATCGAAAAATCGGCAATCGCCTGGCCGACCAGCCGCCGCAGTCTCTTCTTGAGCTTGTTGGCCTCGAATTCGGCGCGACGCGGGTCGCGCGCCCTGGTACCAGGGGTTGGAGAAGAATGTTCGTTCATGGGGGCGGATTGTAAAGGATTGACCGCGACATCGCGCAGATAGCGCGGCGGGAGCATTTTGGCGTAATATGGTGATGTCAATCTTGCTTCGGAGGATTTATGCAGACCTTACTGGTGGCCAACGCCAAAGGCGGCAGCGGCAAAACGACATTGGCAACTCATACGGCAGGCTGGCTCGCTTGTAGCCGCCAGCGCGTCGCGTTGCAGGACGAAGATCCCCAGCGTTCTGCCACCAGCTGGCTGGCGCGGCGACCGGCGCCGTTCCCGAAAATCGGCGCGCTCAAACCCGGAACAGGCCGCAAAGAAGCGCGCGAGCAGGGATTCACCTGGCGGGTCATCGACTCGCCCGCCGGATTGCACGGCGAACGATTGCGCGACCTCATCCGGCAAGCGGACAGTGTGCTGGTGCCGTTATCGCCGTCGGCGTTCGATATGGAAGCGACGCAGGCGTTCCTCGACGCTGTCACCGAATACAAAGCGGTACGCGAGCAAAAACTGGCGGTGGCGCTGGTGGCGATGCGGGTTGACGCGAGGACCCGAAGCGCGCAGGAACTTGATGAATTCCTTTACGGTTTTGAGTTTCCGTTAATTACCCATTTACGCGAAACACAGGTGTACGTCCACTGCGCGCGCGACGGCCTGACCCTGTTCGACCTGCCGCCATCGCGAGGGAAACAGGATTGGGAACAGTGGGCGCCGATTACGAAGTGGCTGAGACAAAGCTGACAGACAAAGTGAAGCTCTTGTCCGATATTGCGTATCCGTACTGTAATAAAGGCAGCCCTTTGAGAATCCCGTTCTCTTCAATGGAAATGGTGTTGTGAAATATAGATATCTTTTGTTGGTATGCACCGCCATACTCTTGCCAAGTTGCGCGTCGATGATGAGTGTCGAGCTTGCAAGCGCATCGAAAGGGATGACCTATGAGCAGCTTGTAGCATCGCAAAGCTCAGTTAAATATGTAAATACCGACGCGTTCCCCTGGATCAAGGAATTTTGTTATCGATGTGATGGCCAGCCAATCCGAACCTATACCAATAAGGCGGGCAATAAGGTCGCCGTGTATTTTTATTGGTCAACAGTTATTTTCTATGGCAGTTGCGATCAATACAGCTGCGACGAAGACCAAACTCAATGCCGTATGAGGGAACAGCATTTTGAGCTCATAAACAACGTAGTCGTCAATGCAAAGTGGGTCTTTGGCTATGGAGCCAGAAGGCCAGGATATATTGATAACGCATGTGAAGGGTATAAACCGTACTTGGGTTGGGGCGATGATTAAGAATCGTAAATACGGCAAATAAATAGCTTTATCCCTCCCGCGAAGGCGGGAATACAAAGGCCTCTCCTAAATCAAACTAAGTTACAAACACTTACAACTAGATCAATCGATTGATTGATCTGTCTTCCGCCTTCGCTTATCCTATCCGGCAAATGTCTATTAACCCCTCCCTGCACAGCATAACCAACGACATACCGCTTCCAGAAAAAGCAGCGGATGATACGCGCCAGCGTTTGATTCGGGCCGCCGTTTCTGTATTTGGTTCGCAAGGATTCGAGGGGGCGAGCACGCGGTGTATCGCAGCGCTAGCCGGAACCAATATTTCGTCGATCGCCTACCACTTCGGCGGTAAGGAAAATCTTTATCTGGCAGTCGCCGATCAAATTGCTCTGGAAATCGGTAAGATGGCGGACGAAATTGAGGGGTCGCTGGCGGATGAGCGCGAACGTATCAGAGACGGCACCCTGCCCCCGGCTGCCGCCGTTGCGCTGCTGCAACGATTGTGGGGCGGATGGCTGGATGATCTGCTGGGCAAGAAAAAACATGAGCACGAATGGACATGGTTTGTTGTCCGCGAGCAACTGAATCCGACGGAGGCGTTCGACCGGATTTACAACGCCGGTTCTGTCCGTTTTCTTAATCTTCTGGCGGAATTGATCGGCTGTATCCAGCAGCGCCCGGCGCAATCGCTGACGGTCAGGTTTCAGGCAGTGTCCCTATTTGGAAAAATGCTCTCTTTCGAACGGGAGCGGGCGACAGTAGCACGGTATTTGGGCTGGGAAACGCTCGACAAGACGGCGCAGGACACCATCCGGGCGGCAATCAATGAGGAGGTCGCCCGTTTATTGGTTTGACGGGCAGCAGACTCGAAGTTCATGGTGATATTTTTTTATCTGTGAGGATTTTAAACATGCAGTGCAAGACGATAAAACTCAGCGCTCTCGTGCTGGCAATATTGGCATTGGCGGGTTGCGGCAAGCAGGAGGCGCCCCAGCAGCAGGGGGCGGCGCCGACCGTTGAACTTGGCGTGGCGGAGGTTACCGCGCGGAAAGTCACCATGACCGCTGAACTGCCGGGGCGAACCAATCCTTATCTGGTCGCGGAAGTGCGACCGCAGGTTGGCGGCATCGTTCTGCAACGGCTGTTCAGAGAAGGAGGCGATGTCAAACGCAGCGATGTGCTGTATCAGATCGACCCGGCGACGTATCAGGCAACTTATAACAGCGCCGCCGCAACGCTGTCCAAAGCCGAAGCCAATCTGGCTTCGATTAAATCGCGCGCAGAGCGTTACGCCGATCTGGTCAAAATCAACGCGGTGAGCAAGCAGGATTACGATGATGTCGAAGCGGCGCACAAGCAGGCGAAGGCGGATGTCGAAAGCGCCAAAGCGGCAGTTGAAAATGCGCGTATCAATCTTGATTACACCAAGGTAACAGCGCCGATCTCGGGGCGTATCGGCAAGTCGGAAGTGACACCGGGAGCGCTGGTGACGGCGAGCCAGCCGTCGGCGTTGACCCGGATTCAGCAACTTGACCCGATTTATGTTGACGTGACGCAGTCGAGCGTTGAGTGGCTACGACTAAAGAGAGAAATTGAAACCGGCGCGTTGAAAACCGACAGTAAGAAGCAGGCGAAGGTCAAGCTGAAACTGGAAGATGGGCGGATGTATCCTCAGGAGGGCAAGCTTGAATTTTCCGACGTGACGGTGGATCAGGCAACAGGGATGATCACGCTGCGCGCGGTGTTTCCGAATCCCAAACACGATTTGTTGCCGGGAATGTATGTGCGCGCCGTGCTGGAGGAAGGCGTCAACGAACAGGCGATCACAGTGCCGCAGGCCGGCGTATCGCGCGACCCGAAAGGCCTGCCACTGGTGACCTTGGTGACGCCTGACAACAAGATCGAACGCCGCAATATTGTTGTCGAAAAAGAAATCGGTAACGAATGGCTGGTATCGTCGGGCCTCAAGGTCGGTGAAAAGGTCATCATCGACGGCCTGCATCAGTTGATGATGATACCGCCAGGGGTTACGCCAACCATCAAGACGATTCCGTCGCATTTGACGGACAAAACAACGCCCACTGGTGCAGCAGCGGGACAAGCTCAGGCCGCGCCGGCCATTGCTGCCAAGCAATAACCAGGAGTTCGCAGCATGTCCATTTCCCATTTTTTCATTGATCGCCCGATCTTTGCATGGGTGATCGCGATCATCATTTCGCTGGCTGGCGGACTGTCGATCTTCACGTTGCCGGTATCGCAGTATCCCAGCATTGCACCGCCGTCGATCATGGTGAGGGCCAATTTCCTGGGCGCATCGGCGAAGACGGTCGAAGATTCGGTGACCCAAGTGATCGAGCAACAAATGAAGGGGCTTGATCGCTTGCTGTACATGTCGTCAACCAGCGATTCCTACGGCAATACGGCGATCAGACTGACTTTCGATACCGGCACCAACCCCGATATTGCCCAGGTGCAGGTGCAAAACAAATTGCAAGCGGCGCTGCCGCTGTTGCCGGACGAAGTGCAGCGAATGGGCGTGACCGTTACGAAGGCGGCAACGACCTTCTTGCTGATTGCAGGTTTTTATTCGGCTGACGGCAGCATGTTACAGCCCGATTTGATCGACTATGTTGCAACCAACGTAATGGATCCGATCAGCCGGGTTGACGGCGTCGGCGAGGTACAACTGTTCGGTGCGCCTTACGCGATGCGTATCTGGCTTGACCCAGCCAAGTTGTACAAGTACAACGTGACGCCGTCGGATATTGCGGCTGCGGTACAGGAACAGAACGTGCAGGTTTCGGTGGGACAGTTGGGTGGCTCACCGGCCGTAAAGGGGCAACAGCTCAACGCAACAGTGACAGCGCAAAGTCGGCTGCAGACTGTCAATCAGTTTGAAAACATTTTACTGCGGGTTGAGCGGGATGGTTCACAAGTCTTGCTCAAAGACGTTGCACGTGTTGAGATAGGAAGTCAAAGTTACGATATTTCTTCGCGCTACTCCGGCAAACCGGCAGCAGGGCTGGCAATCAGCCTGGCCTCCGGCGCCAACGCGCTGGCGACGGCAGATCGAGTCAAGACCAAGCTCAACGAACTGCAGAAGTACTTTCCGCCGGGAATGACCATCGCCTACCCTTACGACACAACGCCGTTTGTTAAAGCATCAATCCAGGAAGTGGTGAAGACATTGCTGGAAGCCATCTTCCTGGTGTTTGTCGTCATGCTTATCTTTCTTCAAAACCTGCGAGCAACGCTGGTTCCGATGCTGGCGGTGCCGGTCGTATTGCTTGGGACGTTTGGGCTTCTGGCGGTTTTCGGCTATTCGATCAATATGTTGACGATGTTCGCGTTGGTGCTGGCGATCGGCTTGCTGGTCGATGACGCGATCGTCGTTATTGAAAACACCGAGCGCCTCATGACTGAGGAAAAACTGTCGCCGCGTGACGCCGCAAGAAAGTCAATGTCGCAAATCACCGGCGCGTTATTCGGCATCGTGATGGTGTTGTGTGCGGTGTTGGTGCCGATGGCGTTTTTCGGAGGGGCGCCCGGCGTGATTTATCGGCAGTTTTCAGTCACGCTGGTATCGGCGCTGGTGTTCTCGCTGCTGGTGGCGCTCGTTCTCACTCCGGCGCTGTGCGCGACGATCATCAAGCCATCTCATCAGGGAGACAAGCACGAAAAGAGAGGCTTCTTCGGCTGGTTCAACCGGATGTTTACAGCCAACAGTCTGCGTTATCAGAAAGTGGTTGGGTATATTCTGAAGGCGCCGCTGGTGGCGATGCTTGTTTATCTGGGGATTATTGCCATTGTTGTGATGATGTTCATGAAGTTGCCGAAATCGTTCCTCCCCGATGAAGATCAGGGAATCGTACTGGTCGTGGTGCAGTTGCCGACGGGCGCCACCAAGGAGCGAACACAAAGCGTCATTGAGCAGATAGAGAAGTATTTCCTGGAAAACGAAAAAGAAGCCGTGGAGGCAACGATGGCGATTGTCGGCTACAACGTCGCCAGCGGCAGCGGTCAGAATATGGGCACCGTTTTCGTCAGGTTGAAAAACTGGGACGATCGTGCCGATCCGTTTTTCACCAAGCTGAAAAACTGGGTGACGCGTGACAACCCCAGACTGTCCGCCAAAGCAGTTGTGGATCGGGGCGTGCGGGCGTTAAGCGGGATTCGGGAAGCGTTTATTCTGCCGGTTCTGCCACCGCCGATTACAGAACTGGGGTTAGCGACCGGCTTTGACATGTTCCTTCAAGACCGCGCTGGTCTTGGACACGAGAAGCTGATGGCGGCGCGTAATCAGTTGCTGGGGGCGGCCGCCGGTAAAAGAGAGGTACTGTCCCGAGTGCGCCACAATGGACTGGAGGATACGCCGCAGTTGAAGATCGACATTGATCACGCGAAAGCGCAGGCATTCGGGTTGACGCAAACGGCTATCAACAGCACATTGTCGGCAGCATGGGGCGGCTACTATATCAACGACTTTCTTGATAAAGGCCGGGTGAAGCGCGTTTACATGCAGTCAGAAGCGGAACATCGGATGTTGCCGGAGAACATCAAGGATTGGTATGCTCGCAACAATCAGGGGCAAATGGTGCCGTTTTCGGCGTTTACGACGACACGCTGGGAATATGGCTCGCCGCGCCTGGAGCGGTATAATGGCCTTCCCGCCGTTGAAATTCAGGGACAAGCGGTACAAGGCGTAAGCTCCGGCGCAGCGATGGCCGAGATGGAAAAGATCGTTTCCGGATTGGATGGAGTCGGCCTCGAATGGACAGGCGTATCGTTTCAGGAAAGGACCGCTGGAGAGAAAGCACCGTTGCTTTTCGCTTTGTCGCTGGTGGTGGTGTTCCTCTGCCTTGCAGCGTTGTACGAGAGTTGGGCGATTCCGTTATCGGTAGTGCTGGTGGTGCCACTTGGCGTCATCGGGATGCTGCTTGCAATGAAGACGCGTGGTTTCACGAACGACATCTTTTTCCACGTCGGTTTGTTGACGATCATGGGGTTATCGGCGAAAAACGCAATTCTGATCGTTGAATTTGCCAAGAGCGCGCAAGAGCGCGGACATGCGCTGATTGAGGCAACGCTGGAAGCGGTACATTTGCGCTTGCGGCCGGTTCTGATGACCTCGCTGGCGTTCGGCTTCGGCGTATTCCCGTTGACGCTGACAACCGGCGCCGGTTCCGGCGGACAAAACGTGATCGGTACCGGCGTGGTCGGCGGCCTGTTCTCGACGACAGCCCTCGGTATCTTCCTGATCCCGGTATTCTTTGTCGTGGTGCGCAGCATCTTCAAGTACAAATACGATAAGAACAAACAACCGGCGCCTTCGACAACGGGGGGCTTTTAAAATGAACTGCATTATGAAACCGAAAACTTTATCGTTGGCCGTTGCCGCGTTGTTCTTGGGAGGCTGCACGCTGATTCCGAAATACGAGCAGCCGCAAGCGCCGGTGTCGGCGCACTGGCCGACTGGTCCGGCATACCGCGCGCAAGATGCTGAAGCATCCGGCCGCCTGGCATCCGAAATCGGCTGGCGCGAGTTCTTCGCTGATCCAAATCTGCAACGGCTGATTGAAACAGCGCTGGCGAACAACCGCGATCTGCGGGTATCGGCGCTCAACATCCAGCGCGCGCAAGCGATGTACCGTATCCGCCGCGCCGATATGCTGCCGACAGTCGGCATCGGCGCCGGTGAAACAGCGCAGCGCATCCCTGCTGATTTGAGCTCGACCGGGCAAATGATGATCGCGCACCAGTACGGTGTCAGCGCCAACATCAGCAGCTACGAACTTGATTTCTTTGGCCGCATCCGTAGCCTGAACGAACAAGCGCTGGAGTTGTACTTCTCAACCGAAGAAGCATGGCGCAGCGCCCAGATTAGCCTGGTCTCGGGAGTGACCAATACCTATCTGGCCTGGCTGGCCGATCGCCAACGTCAGTACGTCGCACAGGAAACGCTGAAAAGCCAACAGCAGTCGTACGATTTGATCAAAACGCGCTACGATCAGGGGATTGCGTCCGAACTGGATTTGCGACAGGCGCAGACCAGCGTGGAAATGGCGCGCTTTGATGCAGCGAGTTATACAACGTATGTGGCGCAGGACGAGAACGCGCTGTCGTTATTGCTTGGAACGCCAGCGCTGCCGGAGTGGTTGACAGCGAACAAGACGGAAGATCTCGGCGCGGCCATCCGCCTGACTGCCGGTGAAATACCATCGGCAGTATTGCAACAGCGCCCTGATGTGCTCGCAGCTGAACATCAACTGAAAGCAGCCAACGCCAATATCGGCGCTGCGCGGGCGGCGTTCTTTCCGTCCATCAGCTTGACGACTTCCGTCGGCACGGCCAGCGCTTCGTTGTCGGGATTGTTCAAGGCCGGCTCAGGCGTGTGGTCGTTCGCTCCGCAGATCAGCCTGCCGATTTTCGATTCCGGGCGCAATATCGCCAATCTCGAAGTTTCCGAGACTGATCGCGCGATTGCGCTTGCCCAGTATGAAAAAGCGGTTCAAACCGCATTCCGCGAAGTCGCGGACGCTTTGGCGCAGCGCGGAACCATCGACGAACAGTTGGCGGCGCAAAAAGCGCTGACCGAGGCGACGGCTGCGACATTCCGCCTGGCAACAGTGCGCTACGAAAAAGGAATCGACAGTTACCTGAACGTGCTCGACGCACAGCGCGCGATGTACTCCGCCGACCTCGGCCTGATCGGCATTCAGTTGGCCAGACAGATGAATCAAGTGGCGCTGTACAAATCGCTGGGCGGCGGCATCGACCAGCAGGAATACCAGGGCGAGCGGAAAGCAAATTAACCCTCGCATAGCGCATAAAAAGGAACGTTGGATTCATCTCACCCCTCTCCCAAAAGCGGGCAAGGGGGTAAGAGGGAAATAACCGTAAGGCAAAATTTTTTATCCGCTTTATACGCTCTTTGTGTTTAAAATATTTTCATGCCTTGTGATGATCTCCACTGGATGCGTTTTGCCCTCGCTCTTGCCGAAGAGGCAGCGGCGCGCGACGAAGTTCCGGTCGGCGCGATCGTGGTTTTTGAAAACGAAATTATCGGCCGCGGCGGCAATGCGCCGATTGCCGGAAACGACCCGACAGCACACGCCGAAATCACCGCCTTGCGCGAGGCTGCCCGCACGCTCGGCAATTACCGGCTGCCGGATTGTTCTTTGTATGTGACGCTGGAACCGTGCGCAATGTGCGCTGGCGCAATCATGCATGCACGCATCGCTCGTCTGGTGTTCGGCGCACGCGATCCGAAAACAGGCGTTTGTGGCTCAATCGTCGATCTTTTTGCCGAACCGCGTTTAAACCACCACACCGAAGTGGTTTCCGATATACTGGCCGACGAAAGCGCCGCGTTGCTTTCGACCTTTTTCAAAGCACGACGCTCGTTATCTTCCCCTCTCCCGCAACGCGGGGGAGGGTGACCCGAAGGGTCGGGAGAGGGAAAAACATTTAGCCATATGAACTCGCAGCCTCATTTCGACATCACGCTTTATGCCCCGTCCGGCCGCTTGTGGGAACCGCAGGCATTGATGCGCGCCGAAGCGTTTTTACGCCAGGCAGGGCATCGCGTTCGTGTCGATGCGGGCGTCGGTGTCGAGCAATCATTTCAGCGTTTCGCCGGCGACGATGAGACGCGGCTCGCCGCCGTCCGTCGCGTTTTGCACGATGCGCCAACCGGCATCGCGCTGGCGGTGCGCGGCGGTTACGGATGGACGCGTCTGCTTGATCGCCTCGATTACGCCGCGCTGTCCCGCGATAAAAAACTCTGGCTCGGTCATTCCGATTTCACCGCTTTCCAGCTTGCCGCGCTTGCCAAAGCGCAACGAATCACCTTTGCCGGGCCAATGGCCTGCTACGATTTCGGCGCCGAAGAAGTCAGCTCCTTTACCGTCAACCATTGTTTTGATTTGCTTGCTGCTAACCGCTACACCATCCCATTCGTTTTAAGCGGCGAGCAATTACTGAACGGAGGGTGGAGTGGAACACTGTGGGGCGGCAATCTTACGATGATTACGCATCTGATCGGCACGCCCTGGTTTCCGAATGTCGATAACGGCATTCTGTTCCTCGAAGATGTGAACGAAGAACCGTACCGGATCGAGCGGATGCTGTACCAACTGCATTACAGCGGCGTGCTTGCCCACCAGAACGTCGTGCTGCTCGGCCATTTCACCGAATCAAAAACATCCGAGCAAATCACCGGCTACACGCTCGACACTGCGATTGAGCACATCCAGCATATCAGCGGCGTACCGTTTTTTCGCGGCCTGCCGTTCGGTCATGTGCGCGACAAAGTAACGCTGCCGGTCGGCGCGCCTTGTTCATTGACGATGACCGACAGAGGCACAGCCTGGCTCACTTGCCGGGATTATCTTCCCTGAAGCATCGCTCGTTCGCGCCGATCTCTTGAATCAGTGCAGCCCCTCTTCCTGCATCGCTTGTTTCACCGCCGGCCGCGCGATCACACGCTCCATCCATTTCAACACATTCGGATAATCCGTTAACGGCCTCTTGAAGAATCCCGTCCAGCGCAGGCAGGTGAACAGATAAGCATCGGCAACGCTGTAATGTCCCATCAGATATTCCGTATCACTCAACGCCTCGTTCACATAAGCGATACGCGACGCCAGCCTCGCCCATGCAGCGTCTTTCTGTTCCGGTGTCGATGCCGGGTTCCACATCGGGCCGAACCCCTTGTGAATTTCCGTCGAAACAAAAGCCAGCCACTCTTGCAAGCGATAACGTGCGAACTCGCCCGCCTTCGGCGCCAACGCTTTTTGCGGCGCCAGATCGGCAACATATTGCAACAAAACCTGCCCTTCCGTCAGAATCTCGCCGTTATCCAATACCAATGCCGGCACATAACCTTTCGGGTTTACATTAATGTAAATCGCGCCACTTGCGGTCTTGTGCGGCGTTGAGCGCAGATCGACCGCTTCCGTCTCATACCTCAATCCGGTTTCCGCCAGCGCAATATGTACCGCCAATGCACAGGAACCGGGAGAAAAATACAGTTTCATCACATCTCCTTTTTACGACAGATCGCGTTAAAATGTTTTTTCAGCGCACACTTTGAGGCGCCACCGCCTCCCACTGACACTATACCACTCGATATGTACTACGGTGAACGCTTCAATGCCATCAGCCACGGCGTCGGCGCCGTACTGGCGTTCTCCGGCTCGACCGTGCTGATCGTGCTCGCCAGCCTGTACGGCACAGTCTGGCACATCGTCGGCGCCAGCATCTACGGCGCTTCCCTCACGGCGCTCTATACGATCTCGACGTTCTACCACTCGCTACGCGGCCGCTTCAAACAGGTGTTTCAACGCCTCGACCATTGCGCGATTTATCTTTTGATCGCCGGTTCTTATACGCCATTCACACTGGTCACGCTACGCGGCGCCTGGGGCTGGACGCTGTTCGGCATCAACTGGGGGCTAGCTGTTTTCGGCATCACTCAAGAGTTTTGGCTTGGTCGCAAAACGCGCATTCTGTCGCTGCCGATTTACATCGTGATGGGCTGGCTCATCGTCGTTGCCGTCAAACCGTTGATGGTCGCGCTGTCTGCCGCCGGACTGGTCTGGTTGGTAATCGGCGGACTGCTTTACACCTTCGGCACAATTTTTTACATTTTTGACGAAAGAATAAAGCACGGGCACGGCATCTGGCACCTGTTCGTCTTGGCAGGCAGTATTTGCCAGTTTATCGCTATCCTTTTTTACGTCGTTTTTTAAACATCTTTTGCCCTTGCACCTTTTCTGTTAAAGAAAAACCTTTTCCTATTTTCAAATGTTGTCCTAGAATAGGAGCATCCCTACTTGCTGTCGTCCACCATGCGCGACAAACAGTTCTGCCACTACCACCATGAGTACCCGGCCACTTGGCAGTGCGAGCCGTGCAATCGCTTGTTCGGCGATTGTTGCATGCCGATCAATCTCGATAACCCCAAAGAACCGCGTTGTCCGTTGTGCCATCGCGAGTTGGCTTATCTTGGCGCCGCTAATAACGCGCAACCTTTTTGGGAGCGTATTCCCTTTTTCTTCGGCTACGCCTTGCAAAAAGGCCCGCTGCTGTTTTATCTGATTGCCACGATTGTTGTCGTTGCGCTTACTGCTACCATTGTTTCACCGTTCTTCCTCGCAAAGCTGCTTTTGCTGTTGCTCGGCGTCTGCGCCATCACCAAATACCTGTGCACGGTACTGATTGCGGTCAGCGAAGGCGAAACAGAAGCGCCTCCCGTCAGCCAGATGTTTCGGGGCGAAGGTTTTTGGGTTTACATCAAAATTCTTATTCTGTTTATTGTCCTCTCTATCGTTTTATGGCTTTCTTCCACCTTGGGGCCGCTCGTCGTATTCCTGGTCGGGCTGCTTCTGACCCTCGCCTTCCCGGCGATGATTATCGTACTGACCCTTGAAGACAGCCTGATCGCTGCGCTCAACCCCCGCAATATCATCACGATGATCGGCGCGATGGGCTGGCACTACCTGATCTTGTGGGCATTTCTGTTCATCATCATGCAGTCGCCGGGGTTGCTTGTTTACCTGCTCGCGTCGGCGCATATCCCGGTTTACGTTTTGATCGTTGCTTTCTGTCTCGTGTTCTTGTATTTCTACGTCGTGATGTTCTCGATGATGGGTTACGCCGTCTATCAGCACCAGGGCGCACTTGGCCACGTCGCCGGCGACTGGACGGAAGCAGGCTTGGAAGAAAACGAATACATCCCGAACAAAGCGCGAGCACTGTCCGAAATCTACGCTCGTGAAGGACGCCACGAAGATGCCCTTGACGCGCTGAAAGAAGCCATCAAGGCACAACCCAAAAACATGGCCCTGCACGAGCGCTATCATCGTTTACTGCTGGCGCATGGTACGCTCGAACAAAGCCAAGCGCATCTGATGCGCGCCTATCTACCGTTGCTGTTGTCCAAAGCGCCGGCTCGCGCAGTCGAAGTGTACCTTGCCGCAAAAAAGAAAATGGGGGATATTCCTGCGCCGCCGCACCCGATGATCTGCGAAACGTTGGCGCTGGAGCTGATTCAAAAAGGCCATCCTGCCGAGGGCTTACAGTTAACCCAAAATTTTCATCAGCGCTTCCCGGATTATCCGCATACGCCGCGCGTTTACCTGATGGCCGCAAAAACGCTCGCTTATCTCCAACGCGACACCGATACCGCCTATCAGTTGATGACCTACATTCGCCAGCATTACCCGAAATCCCCGCAAATCGTTGAAGTCAACGCGCTCGAAGTAGCCCTGGGCCGACACGCTTTGAAAACCGTCAATCCATAACGGTAAGCCAAAACAAAGCCATTCCGCTTTCGTAAAGAGGATGAAGAAAAATCAAGCGAAAATAACCCCCCTTCGCAAAAGATATTCTTTGCACACTATGTATGCGCCCTTTGCGGCTTATTTGTTTTCCCTGGCTTCGCTTCGTTCGCGTTGATGATCGTTCTGATCGCTGACTACTTGAGATGCTGCCGATACGCGTAGAGCAGCTTCGCCTCTTCACTGCGCGGATAAATTCGCACCAACGCTTCGGTCAGCTCATTGAGTGCTGTCATTTCTTTTTTCTGTCCCGCCAGCTTGCCGAGCATCAACGTCAGCTTCGGCCAGTTCGGAAACGGTTGGCGTTTTGCGTACAGTTCGCGCCACAACGAAAACGCCATGTCAAAATGACGTAACGACAACATCCGCTCAAGCAGTGCCAACAGCACCCGTGGCTCCTGCAACAGCGCTTTGTTAGCGTGATTGCTCCGCTCTTCCACCAGCTTCAATAACAATTCTTCCGGCGCTCTCGCCGCCGACGCCTGCAATAGAATTTTAACGAACTGCGCCATTAGCGCGCGATCAGCATGCGAGCGTAACAACGCATGGCAAAGCCGCAACACGGTTTCGTCTTGCGGATGCGATTTCAACAACGCCGTCGCCTGTACGGTCGCTTTTTCAGCGTCGAGATCGCCTACTGCTTTTTCCAGCGCAGCCAGTGCTTTTTTGAACGGCGCCGCCCGTTCTTTTTCGTAAAGATAATCTTCATCAAGCGGTAAAAGTCGCAACGCTCTTCCTGCCATCACCAGCACGAAACCGCCGATCAGTCCGCCGATGTGCGCATGATAGTTAATGTTGGTTTCGGTAAATAACAACCCCCACAGTTCCTTACCGATCCAAACCGGAAGCATCAGCAATGCAGGCGCAGTGAAGAAACCGAAAAAAATCAGAAACCAGTAGAAGAAACGGATTCGCTTCATCCCGTAAACAGCCAGATACATTCCCATCAAACCCGCGATAGCGCCGGATGCGCCTACCCCCGGCATCAACGATGATGAGAAAATCCACCAGAACGCATGCGACAAAACGCCTGATACCAGATAAAGCAACAAATAACGACTGCGTCCCAGCGCCGCTTCCAACGCAAAACCGAAAATGAAAAGAAACACCATGTTGCCCAGCAAATGCATCGGACTGCCATGCAAAAACATGGCCGCGAACAACCCCGTTAAAGTCGGCTTTCCCGGGATGAAGCCGAACCGGAAAAAACTGATTTTGTCGCGACTGTTCTCAAACGTCCGGCGCGCTTCCTGCCATGTTTCGTCTTTCTGAAAGCCAGCGTTTCCGCGCACTGCCTGATCAAACGCCGGCTCCATCAATACATTCCGCGCCAGAACGAAATCCGGCTTCTGTTGAAAGAGCGCCGTCCAGTCGTGTTTTTTCAGCGATTGCGGTACTTCTTTGTCGTCGTTATCGTCATCGCTTTTGTTGTCACCATCGTTGTCATCGGTGGCAGCGTCAGCATCATCGTCGCTGCTTCGCTTTTTATGTTTGGCGTTATTTTCTTCCCAGCGTTTGAACAGCGCCCGCTCTTTTGTCGGCAAGCCGCTATCGACATACAGTGTGACCGCCGTCTCGATACGCTTCCCGTCGTAAAACTGGTACATGAAGTAAACCAGCACATTGACGACGATCAGCAGAAACGTGACATAAGGCAGCGTTTTCCGGCTCGGCGCAGTCTGGGCGGGAATAATGAGCAACATGCGGCGTTATCGACAGAAAGCAGGAAGCATTGGCTACAAAATTGAATCGTAAAGAGCGTACAGAACACAAGAGGCTTGATGTCTCATGGCTGTTCCTTTCCTAAACAAACCCTCTGCCCCCTGATTCCTGGTCTCTGATACCCGGTTCCGCACATCCCGGATAAACCGCTCCAAGAACTCTCAACCCTTTGGCTCCTGTCGCTGCCGGCAGATTGCCGGGGCGGCGCGCCAATGTTTCACACGCCAGCCAGGCGAACGCCAGCGCTTCGACGTGCTGCGCCGAAACGCCCAGAGCATCGGTTGCCTGCACCGTTCGCGGCGCCAGTAAGGCGCGTAACGCACTTATCAATGCCGTATTGTAAGCGCCACCACCACACACAAAAATTTCTTCAGACCCTGCCGCTTCTTTTGAAACGGCGACAGCAATGCTCGTTGCGGTCAATTGCAATAACGTCGCCTGAACATCGGCAGGCGACAACGAAGAAAACGACGCCAGATGCGCAGCAAGCCAAGCCGGATGAAACAAATCGCGGCCGGTGCTTTTCGGCGGCGCCTTGCTGAAAAACGGCTCGTTCAATAACGCCGCAAGCAGCGCCGGAGAGGATTGTCCCGAAGCTGCCCAAGCGCCATCATGGTCGAACGCCCCCTTCTGATGCCGCGCATACCAGGTGTCGAGCAATACATTCCCGGGGCCGGAGTCAAAGCCTCTCACCACACCTTGTGGCGGCAAATCGGTCAGATTGGCGATACCGCCGATATTGATGATCACCCGATGTTTCGCCGCGCTACCGAACATCGCCGCATGAAACGCCGGCACCAGCGGCGCACCCTGTCCGCCCGCCGCCAGATCACGGCTGCGAAAATCTGCGACAACATCAATCCCCAAATGCTCCGCCACGCGCGCCGGGTTGTTGAGCTGGCATGACCACGCCTCCGTCGGGCAGTGTCGCACCGTCTGACCGTGCACACCGACTGCCCGCAACTGCGCCGCCTCGACGCCCGCTTGCCGGGCGGCTTCTTGCGTCGCCTGCGCATAAAGATCGGCCAATGCATTGGCGACGCGAGCACTGCGCGCCAGTTCATCAGCACCCGCTTCCTGTAGGGCGAACAGTTCCTCGCGCAATGCTGCCGGAAACGGCACGAAAGCGCTGCCGCGAAGCTCGCAAAAGGGTTCGCGAAAATCTTTTCCGGAAAAAGATAAGGCTGTTTCTTTGGGGAAAGCAGCAACCACCGCATCGACGCCGTCCAGACTGGTGCCGGACATAATTCCGGCGTAGAGCGCGTCGGTCATCGTAAAGATAACGTCAGTTGAAGGTTGCGACTTTTTGTACCGGGGTTTCGCGCGCCGCCTGCAGAAGCGGCTTGATTAAAGCGACGCTGTCTTCAAATGCTTTTTTGTCTTTCGCGGTAATCGGATCAGCCGGCGGCATGACCATTTTCAGCGGGTTATACGGAATATTCGCAACACGGAATTCGTAATGCAAATGTGGGCCAGTCGCCCAGCCGGTTTGCCCCACATAGCCGATCACGGTTCCTTGCGTGACGTGGTTGCCCCTCTTCAGACCGGCGGTGAAGCGTGACAAATGCCCGTAATAAGTAGTGACCTTCCCAGCGTGATGCAGAATGATCAAATTGCCGTAACCGCCTTGATTGCCAACAAAATCGACCGTGCCGTCGCTCGCTGCATGTACCGGTGTTCCGACCGGCGCCGCGAAGTCGGTGCCGGTGTGCGCTCGCTTGACATTGAACAGCGGATGTAATCGCGCCGATGAAAAATTCGATGAAATCCGTGAAAACGCCAGCGGCGTCCGCAAAAATGCTTTCCTGCTGCTCTCGCCTTTGGCGTTGTAATAGCCGCTGCTCTTGCCGTCCGGGCTTTGCCACCAATAAGCGCTGTGTTCGACACCGCCGTTAACAAATTCGACGGCAAGAATACGGCCGCTGTTGATCAACTCGCCCTCAACATACACACGCTCATAAAGCGCCGCAAAACGATCTCCCTTGCGCAAATCGTGATAGAAATCAATTTCACCGCCGAGTACATTCGCCATATCGACCGTCACCGCCTCGGGGATTCCCGCCGCATCGGCAGCGCCGAACAACGACGACTGAATCTCGCCAGCGCCCTGTTCGCGCCGCACTTCGCGTTCCGGCATTGACGTTATGGCTCGAAACGCTTCGCCCTCACGAACAATCGTGAAAAGCTCGGTCTCGGAAACAAGAAAACGCAACTCCTGCAACCGCCCTTCGCTGTTCAGCGCGATGCGCAGCGCCCGTCCCGGCCGCAGCCTGTACAAAGGGCGTGCCTGCGCGTCGGACAGCAGGAACGTCATCGCCAGCGAGTCATGCATCCCGGCGCGGGAAAGCACATTGCCGATCGTATCGCCGCTCCGGACGCGCTCCTCATGCCAGTACGGCTGATCGCTCAAATCGTTGAGTTGCGGCAATGCAGAAGGTAGCGGCAGCGCTCGCTCCAGCGTTATCGCCGGATACGGGGGCGGCGCAGAATCGGGCACAAAGCCGAATGCCGCCATGCCGGAAAACCCCAAGGCAAGCACAACAACAAGAGCGCCGGGATTGAGCCGATGGTGCCGCCATTGCCACGGCAAAACAGCCCCAAAGGGCTTACGTTCGGCTAGAATGTCGTCGGTGATTTTTTGCACGGGCACCTTTCCTGAATCTGCGGCATTTTAGCAAGAAAGAGCGAAAATCAAAGCCCTGCCGGTGCTTTCGCCGCATTTTTTTGACAGCACGGCACTGCATCCAACAGTTTTTTTACTTTTTCGAATGTTTTTCTGCCTTCCTGACCATGACAGCTCCCTTAATCTCCGCTGATATTGAACATCAGCTTGCCGTCTTTAAACGCGGCGCCGACGAACTCCTGATCGAAAAAGAGCTGGCCGCCAAACTCGCCCGCGGCAAGCCGTTGCGGATCAAAGAGGGCTTCGACCCTACCCGCCCCGACCTGCATCTGGGGCACACCGTCCAGTTCAATAAACTGCGCCAACTGCAAGACCTGGGACACCACATCATCTTTCTGATCGGCGACTTCACCGGCATGATCGGCGATCCTTCCGGACGCAATGTCACCCGTCCACCGCTGACACCGGAAGAAATCGCCGCCAACGCCAAGACTTACACCGATCAGGTCTTCCTGATCCTCGACCGCGAAAAAACTGAAGTCGCCTTCAACTCCAAATGGCTTTCCGCGCTGGGCGCTGAAGGAATGATCCGGCTGGCCTCGCATTACACCGTCGCGCGGATGCTGGAACGCGATGATTTTTCCAAGCGTTTCCGTGACAACCAGCCGATTGCCGTCCACGAATTTCTCTACCCGCTGGCGCAGGGCTACGACTCCGTCGCGCTGAAAGCTGATGTCGAACTGGGTGGCACCGATCAGAAATTCAACCTGCTGGTCGGTCGAGAAATTCAAAAAGCGCATGGACTTGAGCCGCAATGCATCCTGACCCTGCCGCTGCTTGAAGGGCTAGACGGTGTACAAAAAATGTCCAAGTCGTACGATAACTATATCGGCATCACCGAAGCGCCGCGTGAAATGTTCGGCAAACTCATGTCGATTTCCGACGAGCTGATGTGGCGTTACTACGACCTCATTTCGCTGAAAGAAATCGAGCACATCGCCGCGCTGAAAAAAGAAGTCCGGGACGGACGTAACCCGCGCGACATCAAAGTGCTGCTGGCGAAAGAAATCGTCGAGCGCTTCCATACAAAAGCCGCTGCTGAAGACGCCGAAGCCGAGTTCAACGCCCGCTTTCGTCAAGGCGTTCTGCCCGACGACATGCCAGAAGTCACCCTGCACACCAACGGTGCTGGGCTGTCGATCGCCCAACTGGCAAAACAGGCCCATCTGACCCCGTCAACCTCGGAAGCGCTGCGCCTGATCGAGCAACATGGGTTGAAAGTCGATGGCGACACCATCAGTGATAAAAAGCTGCTGATCGCAGCGGGCAGCACCGTCATCGTCCAAGCCGGCAAGCGGCGGTTTGCGCGGGTAAAAGTGCTGTAATCAGCAGTCAGTCCTCATGAGGGGCGGGTCTAAAACCCGCCCCTCATCTTCGTGAATTGTTTTTCCTGAATTTCCGCCTCCGTCAGGATGACAAAGCTCTTATTGCTAATTTTTTATACACTCATACCAGAAAAACAACACCATCGTCCCAAATCTTGCTCTTTTTGTGATCTGCCATGCTCAAATGGGCGAATTCCATGCAGAATGTCAAAAGGTTGCATGCTGCGCGAACGCATCGAAACGCAACCAAGATGTCCATCAAGTTACGGTTTACCACTACCTCTCATTGGAAAGGAAATATCATGGCATCAGAACAAGCAGCAAGGAGTGGACGGCCGCTTACCCCCCCCCCATATGATGTACGCATGCCGGCGCGTCCTCTAGGACGCTCTTTTACCAAGCACTCCTCTCTCAAGTCTTTTTCCCTGCGGCATTTCCTGCTTGCGCTGATTGCTGCGCTGGTGTTTATGCCGGGGCTGGCGTGGGCGCAAAGCACCGTCAACATCTATACCGTTGCTAACGGCGATTCCGGCACGGGTTGGTCGTTCGCGAGCGGCGTACTCACTGTCACCGGCGATGTGACGATTACCGGCATTGGTATTTGCTGCACCAGCAATCGCATCGTGGTCGCCGCAGCGGGCGGGCCAAAGAACATCACACTGGGCAGTGGCGTCAATATCGACACCAGCGGCAGCGGAAGCAGCATCGCTTTCGATATGACAGGCGCCACGGTCCACCTGACGCTGGTCGGAACCAACACGCTCAAAAGCGCTTCGGGCCGGGCTGGCCTGCAAGCACCGGCTGGCGCAACGCTGACGATTGGCGGCGCGGGTAAACTCACCGCCACCGGCAGCGGCAACGGCGCGGGCATCGGCGGCGGCAATAACCAAGCGGGCGGCAACATAACTATCAATAGCGGCGAGGTCGAGGCTAATGGCGGCGGAATCGCGGCAGGCATTGGCGGCGGCTATCAAGGCAGTGGCGGCAACATCACCATTAACGGTGGCACGGTCACGGCCAAGGGAGGCACTAATCCTTACTTCGCTGGCGCGGGCATCGGCAACGGCGGCGCCAACACCAGTGACGGCTTCATCACCATCACCGGCGGCACAGTCACGGCCATCGGCGGTAATGCCAGCGCAGCCTCCTCTGGCGCTGCGGGCATCGGCTGCGGTAGTAGCGATTACGGCGACCTCGTTATCGTCATAAGTGGTGGCGCAGTTGAGGCTAATGGAGGTAGCCGCAGCGGCCCAGGCATCGGAAGCGGAAGCAGCGGCACTGCTGGCAGCAGCATCACCATTACCGGTGACGCCACGGTGAACGCCAAGGGTGGCGATGCTGGTGCTGGCAACCCCAGCTCCGGCGGCGGTGCGGGCATAGGCACTAGCGGTGCCATTGGCTCAGAATTCTTTCCAGTAGGCACAATAACAATCGACACCACCGGCACGGTCACGGCCATCGGCGGCAGCAGCGGCTGGGGCGGCGCAGCCGCTCCTATCGGTCAGGGCGGAATTAATAACGGCGGCGATGGCTCTGGTATCAGCCCCATTGCGGCCCCGGCGGACAAAACAGTCGCCGCAGGCGGTAACACCTCATTCAACGTAACCGTGACGACTGCGGGACCGCTCACGCCGACACTCGCCTACCAATGGCAGGTTTCCACCAACGGCGGCGCAAATTGGTCGAACGCGACGAATGGGACAGGGGTAGCGGGCGCAACGACTGCCACCTTGAACCTGACCAGCGTGACTGCCGGCATGAATGACAACCTGTACCGCTGCGCGGTAACGGTTTCCGGCATGGATGTAGATTCTTCCATCGTTTACACCACCCATTCCGGGCTGCTGACAGTAACAGGGGCGACCACCTACAACATCGGATTTACGACCAATGGCATCGCGGCCAGCGGCATCACGGCGACAGGCACGATCAGTCCGGCCAGCCCGCAAGCGGCGGGCACAGCGATAACGGTAACGGTGACGCTCACCGGCACAGCGGCGGCGGCAGGAACGCATACGGTGGGGCTGACCAGCGCCACCCTAGGCGCTGCCGGGATTACCGCTCCCGCCAACGTAACCAAGGTGGTGACAACAGGGCAGGCGATGACAGCGGCCGACACATTCGCGTTTACTTTCACCATGCCCGCAGGCAATGTGACTGATCTGGTGGTGACGCATACGTTCAGCGCCGCGTCCGTCGCACCTACGATCACCAGCACCAATAATGCCTCCTTTACCGAAGGTGTCGGTGGATCTTTCAACGTAACCGCGACAGGCAGTGGCACGGTCACTTACTCGCTGACTGGTACCGTGCCAACCGGGTGCAGTATCAACAACACGACAGGAGTTATTACCGTGGCGGCATCGGTAACGGCAAATGTTTATTTGTTCACCGTCGTCGCCAGCAATGGGACTTCACCTGACGCGATGCAGCCATTCACGTTGACGATCAATGCGGCGAGCGCCACTGCCCCGACGATCACAACGCCCGGCGGCGCGTTGATGAGCGGCACCAGTGGATCCCCGTACAGCACAACGCTGACCGCAACCAACAACCCGACGAACTGGTCTGTTGCTCCCGGTTCGCTACCGCCAGGGCTTTCGCTGTCGAACAGCGGCATGATTTCCGGTACGCCGGGGGCGGTAGCAACAGCCACCACGTACAACTTCACGATCATCGCCAGCAATGCTGCGGGAGATTCTGCACCGGTTTCTTACAACATCACAATAAGCCCTCTGGGTGGACATAATTTCCCTGCGCAGAGTATTCCGACGCTCAATCCGGTTATGCGGGTATTGCTGATTGTTGCGTTGGCCGGGCTGACGCTTCAACAAAGGCGACGCCGCGTGTAACGCCGGTTGATAAAAATAATTCGTCGCAGACCCACGGCCCTTCATGGGCAGTGGGTTTTTTGGGTACGGCGAACAGGTTACGGGAGAGCGCAGCGAATCCCAACAAGCAGAACCTCCTCCCCATTCTGATGCCGTCCTGTCATCAGCGCTTGGAAATATCGGGCATAATACATCTGCTTAATTTATCGCTGCTTTTCACGTTTTATTCTTTCGATATAAGAATAAATTTTACTTTTTGACAAAATCGGTCAAGTATTTGCTAAGATTGTTACGTCATATAGGCGTTGCGTTTGAGTAGTTTGCGTAAATTTTTAGACGAGACGGCGAGCTGCAAGCATCACCAGCGACGCGGCAAAGCGAAGCCGACAAACATAATTATTTACACAACTCGCGATAACACCGAGACCGAACGGCCTGGCGATAAAGGGGTGGTCGCCACGAACCGTACTCTGCCGTTTTTCGATTTGATTCTTCGCAGGAGTGCATCATGATTCGTCGCTTGGGAATTCTTTGTGTCTGTTTGTTGGCTTTGCTCTCGACCAACCTGCCGGCGCTGACGATTGATACCACCAACCGCACCGAA